>NZ_JBEXSZ010000032.1:0-63248 GCF_040613865.1 Streptomyces sp. NPDC006197
GGACCGGGAGGTCTCGGGCCGGTTCGCCGCGTCGGATCGGCGGACCTCGGTCCGGCCGGCGGCCCCGGTGAGCGGCGTCGCCCCGGGGCGGCCGCCCGGCGCGTCGCGTCGTGCGCCGGGGCACGTACCATGGCCGTATGTCCTTCCTCCGCCGCCGCAGCGCCGCCACACCCGCGGGCCCGGACTTCGACGTCCTGGCCATGGATCCGGGGGACTGGCCCGGTAATCTCGGCGCCGGTCTGCTGCCCGCGCCCGACGGCTCCTGTCAGGGCGTGTTCCTCCGCTACGACCTGTTCGGCGGCCGCGGACCCGCGATGATCATCGGCAACCTCCCCGAGGGCTCCCCGGCGCGCGAGCTCGCCGACGGCCAGATCCCCTTCGAGGTGGCGCAGCTCCTCGCCGCCCTGGAAAACGACGAGCCGGTCGAGGTCCTCGACACCGAGGACATGCCCGTCATGCAGGGCGACAACCTCCTCATCGTGCGCCGCCTCAAGCTCTCCGAGAGCCGCATCTCCTGCGTCCAGTTCGACCGCAGCGACAACGTCCTCGTGACGATCGCCAGTTGGGACCGGCCGATCACCGACGACCTGTACGCGCTGCTCAAGCCGCTGCCCGCCGAGCTGTTCCAGCAGGGCTGACGGGGGAGTCGGGGCCGATGAGCGCGCGCGTCGACGCCTGGATCTGGGCGGTCCGCCTCACCAAGACCCGCTCCCAGGCCGCGGCCGCCTGCCGCGCCGGGCACGTCAAGGTCAACGGCGAGCGGGTCAAGCCCGCGCAGGCCGTGAAGCCCGGCGACGAGGTCCGGATCTTCCACGGCGGCCGGGAGCGGATCGTCGAGATCAGGGAGCTCCACACCAAGCGGGTCGGCCCGCCGGTCGCCGTGGAGGCGTACGTGGACAACAGCCCGCCCCCGCCGCCGCGCGAGCACGTCGCCGTCGCCGCCGTACGCGACCGGGGCGCGGGACGCCCCACCAAGCGCGAGCGCCGCGAGCTCGACGAACTGCGCGGCCGGCGCCCCTGAGGCGAGCCGGCAACGGGCGCCCCCCGCGACGCGTCGACAGGCGTGCCCCCGATCCGATGATCCGAAGGCCTCCGGGAACCCCCCGGAGGCCTTCGGCGTACGTCAGCGGGAGCCCGCGCCGAGCAGCTCCGAGATCCGCGCCGCCGAGGTGCCGAGACCCGTCGGTCCGCGCCGCAGCAGAGCGCTGCCGCTGCCCGCCCGCACGTCCTCCGCGCCGTAACGCCGCACCTTCCGGTGCCAGTTGAGGACGCCCGCGAGCCAGTCCTCCAGCTCCCGCAGATACGCCTCGAAGGCCTCCCGGCCCGCCGCGTCGAGCCCGAACTCCTCGTACAGCAGGGGGACCTCACGCTGCTTCAGGTTCTCGTACTGGCGCAGCCGCCCCCGCATCAGGTCGTCGACCATCGACACCGCGGTCGGGTAGTCGCAGTCGAAGAACTTCTGGAGCACCAGGACGCCGTTGTGCACCTCGCCCTCGACCTCGATCTCCTTCTGGTACGAGAAGAGGTCGTTGATGAGCGCCCCGTAGTCCATGACCGCGTTCTCCAGGCTGCGCACCGTCCCCGAGCGGAACAGCTCCGGCGGCAGCGTCACGTCCTGCCGCAGCCGGCACAGCAGCGTGGTCAGCTCGGAGCCGAAGGTGCTGCGGCGCATCTCGATGTAGTCGACCGGGTCGGGCACCCGGTGCTGCACCACGTTGTGCATCTCCCACATCCAGCTGTCGAGCATCACGTCGAGCGAGGCCCGCAGCTGGCTGCGCGCCGCGGGCGCCATCGTGGCGGCGGTCCGCTCCCAGACGTCGGCGAGCGCGCGCTCCAGCGGGTTCACCGCGTGCGCCGCGCCGGCCGCGGGTTCGTCGAGAGGCATGCACGCCTTGAGCCGGTCGGTCTGCTCCTTCGCGCCGGCCAGGCTGCCCGACCGTCCGAAGACGGCCGGATAGTAGTCGTCCGCGTAGGTTCCCCAGGTCAGCCAGTCGGCGCTGAGGCTCAGGTCTTCCAGGGAGGCGTCCGGATCGAGGCCCGCCGAGCACAGCGCGAGGTCGAAGCCCTCCGCCATGGGCCGGTCCCACAGGTCGTCGAGGAGGCCCATCCGCTCGGCCCAGTCCACGGTGTGCCGCCGCGCCGCCTCGTGGTGGGGGTTGATCGTGAGCGGGTACGGCAGGTCGAACTCGGGCAGCAGCGAGGGTCCCACGTGCTGGTGCGGCGCATGCGTGAACGCCCGGTGCCGGGCCGCCGCCGGCCGTCCGAACAGGGTCCGGACGTCGAGCGCGGAGGTGCCGATGATCCCGTCCAGGTGCGAGGGCCCGCCGACCATGCCCTCGTTCATGTAGCGGCTGGAGCGCATGTGCCACTCGTGACCGCCGGACTGCCAGTCCTGGAGCCCCTTCGCGTACGCCGCGACCGCTGCGCACTCGGCCGGAGTCAGCCCCTTCTCGGCGGCGAGCAGCGGCACTTCGGTGAGCGCGGTGTTCTCGAACTGCTGGACCCGCGAGGTCAGCAGGTCGTTGACGGCGTTCGCCGCCTCCTGGGTCGTGCAGCCGAGGAACCGCTCCAGGACGAGGACGCCGTTGCTGTTCTCGCCCTCCTCCTCCACCTCGCGCTGGTACGAGAAGAGGTCGTTGCGCAGGTGCACGGCGTCCGAGAAGGCGTCCCTGAGCACCCGCAGCGGCCGGGAGTACGCCACCTGGGCGGGGACCTCGGCCCCCGCCGCGTACTCCACGAGCCCGGCCGACCAGGGCGCGCCGCCCACCTTGCGGCGCATCTCGATGTACTCCAGGGGGTTGGCGACCCGGCCGTCGTTGATGTTGTCGAGCTCCCACAGGGACTCGTACAGCAGGTGCTCCGTCGCCTCCGCGAACCGCACCCGCCAGCCCTCGGACATCGACGGGACCGTCCGCCGCCAGAGGTCGGCGAGACCCGCCTCGACGGGGTTGGTCGGCTCGGGCATGCCGGTCGCCGGGTCCGCCGGCATGAACAGCGGGAGCCGGTCGAGGTACGCCTTGCTGCCGGCCCGGTCCTGGGTGCGCTTGAAGACCTCCAGGAAGTGGTCGTCGAAGAAGAAGACCCAGGTGTACCAGTCGGTGACGAGGTTCAGCGCCTCCTCGTCGCAGTCGGGATGGGTGTACGAGCAGAGCAGCGCGTAGTCGTGGGATGCGAGGTCGTGCTCCTCCCAGACCCCCGAGCCCTCCAGCATCCCCATCTCCCGCGCCCAGTCACGCGTGTGCGTGCGGGCGGCCTCCAGATGGGGATTGAGCCGTGCCGGATACGGAACATAGAAATCCGGCATAACGAAGGGCTGAGGCATTTCCTGGGGGGCCTTCCGGTGAGCTGGGGCGGTGACCGGCCCAGCCTTACCCGTCGTCCGGACGGCGCACGCGATCTCCCGAATAGTCGTATGAACGCCGAAGGGGTGGTGCCGGACCCCACTGCCGGCACCACCCCGCACCTTTCGGCCAGACCTCCGTCAGCCCTGGGAAACCCGCACGTCAGCGGCCTTCACAAAGGCCACCCGATGGCCGAACTGGATCTGGTAGTACTCCTCCTGACCCCGGACCACGGTGTGCCCGCTCGGATCGAACACCGGCGCGAAGTAGTACTCGCCCGGGGTGCTGCCCCCGACCACGTACCGCTGGCCCGCGAGCAGCCTGTACGGCAGCGGCGACACCGACTGCACCGGCACGCCCGCCGGATACGCCGAGGCCTCCGGATACGCCCGCCCGTACACCGGCACCTCCGCCAGACCCTCCCGGGGGGTGAGGACCCGCCCCCGCGCGTTCACCGCCGTCGGCTCCTCCACCGGGTTGAGGAACCACGCCTTCTGCCCGAGGTACCAGACCGCCGTCCAGTCCCCCCGCCGCTCCGCCACCGCGAAGCTCTGCCCGGTCGAGGCCCGCGCCCCCGTGTCGTTGACGCCCGTGGTGGAGGCCTGCCCACCCGGCCGCAGACCGATGTCCTTCACCAGGGGCGCGTCGGCGCTCGGCGCGGTGTACAGGCGCACCGCCCCGCTGCCGTGCGGCACACACGCCTGCCCCGCCGTCACACAGCCCGTGTAGACCGGCCGGTGGGACTCGTAGTCGGGCCGGATCGTCACCACGCCCGCGTGCGGACCGGCGCTCGGGGTGATCGGACGGCCGAGCAGCCGGAAGTAGTGCGCCCAGTCCCAGTACGGTCCCGGGTCCGTGTGCATGTTCTTGATCGTGGACGTCACCGTGCCCGGCACGTTGTCGTGACCCAGGACGTGCTGCCGGTCCAGCGGGATGTCGTACCGCGCGGCGACGTACCGCACCAGGCGCGCCGACGACCGGTACATCGCCTCCGTGTACCAGGAGTCCGGCGAGGTCAGGAAGCCCTCGTGCTCCAGGCCCACCGACTTGGCGTTCACGAACCAGTTCCCCGCGTGCCAGGCCACGTCCTTCAGCGGCACATGCTGGGCGATGTGCCCGTCGGAGGAGCGCAGCGAGTACTGCCAGGACACGTACGTCGGGTCCTGCACCAGCTTCAGGGTGGTCTTCCAGTCCGCCTCGGTGTCGTGGATCACGATGTAGTCGATCGACTGGGAGGCGGGCCGGTTCGCCTTGTCGTGGTTGCCGTAGTCGCCGTCGCCGAACTCCTCGTACGGCGCGGGGACCCACTCGCAGGCCACCGAGGCCGGGCACTCCACGGGCCCGGCGGCCGGCCGCCGCAGGCCCAGGGCCGACACCTGACCGGTGGCGGGCGCCACCGCCGGGTCGGCCGGCAGCGTCACCACCTGCCCGCTGTCCGTCGTCCGCGCCTCCCCGGTCCGGATCACGTCGAACACGTCGTTCGCGTACGTCGCCGCCGTCGCCGAGTCGTCCGCACCGGAGTACCGCGCCACCGCCCCGTACCAGTCGGCCGGGTCCGCGCTCGCCGGCAGACCGGCCTCGCGCTGCGCCGCCGCGAGCAGCGCCGCCCCGCCCTCGATGTTCGCGGCCGGCACGGTACGCAGCTCCTCGGCCGGGATCCCGGACAGCGCGGACGCCCGCTCCAGGGTCCGCAGCCGCTCCGGCAGCTCCTCGGGCTCCGGCAGCGGGGCCTCCGCGCCCATGCGGACCGGACGGGCGGAGTCGCCCCGGGCGTCCTCCTCGCCCTCCGAGTGGTGCGGGGTGGTCCGGGCCAGTGCCGTCGCCGTGTCCGTCAGGTGCATCGGCCCGTAGCCGCCGGTCACGCTGGGCGCACCGCCGTGGGTGTCCCACCGCGACTGCAGGTACGACACGGCGAGCAGCACGCTCTCGGGCACGCCGTGACGCTCGGCCGCCCGCGCGAACTGCCCCTGCAGGACACCCGCCTCGGGCACGTCGGCGCCGGCGGGCGGGGCGGCGGACAGCAGGGGAAGCAGCAGGGCGGCGGACGCCAGGGCGCCCACCGCCCCCGGCACACGGATCGGCGAAGGACGTCTGCGCGACGCGGAACGGAGCAAGGCAGCCTCCAGAGGCAGGGGGTGACACGGGGGCGTGCGGGGCCGAACCCGTACAGGGGTATCGGCTCCCGGACGTCCCGTCAATCGCACCCGCACAAAAGGAAGTTCCCACGTCAGGGCGGAAATGGAGGCCGTGCGGCGGAGTTTCGCCGAGACGGGTCCCGGGCCTGGGACGCGTCACTGGAGTGAACCAATGGAGGGGGTTCTCGTGGAGAGGCACGGACAAGCCGGTGCGCCGCGTCCCGGTGTGTCGGCACCGGGCTCACGGCGCACCACGCCCCCGTGTGGTCGGCCGGACCCGCCCTTCAGCGCGTCCCGACCGCCGCGCGCACGGCCCGCCGTGCCATGGCGCAGTCGTCGTGCAGCCGCCTCAGCAGCAGCCGCTGTTCCTCGCCGGGCGCGAGCGCCCCCGAGGGCACCGGCACCGAACCGGCCGGCGGAGCCTCCTTCATGGTGCGCTGCACCGCCGTCTCGTAGGTACGGATCTCCCGCGTCAGCACGATCATCAGGTTCACCAGGAAGGCGTCCCGGGAGGCCGGGCCCGCCTGCTGGGCGAGCTGGCTGATCTGGCGCCGGGCCAGCGGCGCGTCACCGAGCACCGCCCACAGGGTCGCCAGGTCGTAGCCGGGCAGGTACCAGCCCGCGTGCTCCCAGTCGACGAGCACGGGCCCTGCGGGGGAGAGCAGGATGTTGGAGAGCAGGGCGTCGCCGTGACAGAACTGGCCCATGCCCTGACGGCCGCCCGCGTGCGCCAGACCGTGCAGCAGCTTCTGCAGGTCGTCCCGGTCCCGGTCCGTGAAGAGCCCGAGCTCGTGGTAGCGGGCGATCCGGGCGCCGTAGTCCAGCGGCGCGTCGAAGGTCCCGGCCGGCGGCCGCCAGGCGTTGAGCCGGGCGATCGCACCGAGCGCGGCCCGCACGTCGGCCCGCGGCGGAGCCTCGACGGGGTGGCGCGAGAGCGCCGCCGCACGCCCGGGCATCCGCTCGATCACCAGCGTGCAGTTCTCCGGATCCGCGGCGATCAGCCGCGGCGCCCGCACCGGAGGACGGTGGCGGACGAAGGAGCGGTAGGACGCTATCTCGTGCCGGAACCGCTCGACCCAGGCGGGGGAGTGGTCCAGTAAACACTTCGCGACCGCCGTCGTCCGCCCGGTCGTCCCGACGATCAGTACGGAACGGCCGCTGCGCCGCAGCACCTGCACCGGGTTGAACTCCGGGCAGATCCGGTGGACCGACGCGATCGCCATCTTCAGCTGCGCCCCCTGGGGGCCGGACAGATCGATTCTCCCGCTGAGCGGCTGGGTACCGGTGCCGCCCGCCCAGCGCCTCGGCCGGACGGCCTGGGGGGCGGGGGCGGGGACGAGGTACGGTCCGGCGCCTGCCGGGACGATGCGGTGCTGCGGCCGGGGCGGGGCGGACACGGAGGACGATGCTGTGTACATGGAGGTGACAGATCCCTTCGTGCGCCGACGAGTTGCGTGCGTCGCCCCGCCCGCCCCCGGTCCGCACCCTGGGGAATGAGGGCCGGTCGGCGGGGCGGGGTGGCGCGTTCCTACCTGACACCCGATCGCGGGTGGCGGAACATCCAGCGCACCCTGGCGAACCCTGGCGAATTGTCGCCAGGCCTATGACAGGGGGTTACTGTCAACTCAGCCGAGAACCTGGGGGCTTAGACGTGACCGGAGAAACCAACACCCGCCTGGCAGACCTGTTCGGCCTGGCCGGCTGGTCCAAGGGCGAACTCGCGAGGCTCGTCAACCGGCAGGCGGCGGCCATGGGCCACCCCCAGCTGGCGACCGACACCTCGCGGGTGCGGCGGTGGATCGACCGGGGCGAGACCCCGCGCGATCCCGTCCCCCGGGTGCTGGCAGCACTGTTCACCGAGCGACTCGGCCGTGTCGTGACCATCGAGGACCTCGGGTTCGTACGACACGGGCGTGCCGGAAAGAAGCAGGACGTCAGGAAGACGGAGAACCCTGACGGGCTGCCCTGGCCCCCCGATCGTGCGGCGGCGGTCCTCACCGAATTCACGGGAATGGACCTCATGCTCAACCGACGCGGCCTGGTGGGCGCGGGTGCCGCGCTTGCCGCCGGCTCCGTACTCAGCAACGCCATGCACGACTGGCTGCAGACCGACCCCGCACGCAAGGGCGTCGCCCAGCGGGCCACCGATCCCCTCCACGCCGACCCCGCCGGGTTCGACCGCTACGAGGCCGCCCCCATCGGGTCGGAGGAGATCGAGGCCCTGGAGCACTCCGTGGTGGTGTTCCGTGCCTGGGACGCCTCGCGGGGCGGCGGCCTCCAGCGCAAGGCGGTCGTGGGCCAGCTCAACGAGGTGGGCGGCATGCTCGCCTACCGCCACGCCGACCACCTCCAGCGGCGCCTGTGGGGCGTCGCCGCCAACCTCGCCGTCCTCGCGGGCTGGATGTCCCACGACGTCGGCCTCGAACCGACGGCGCAGAAGTACTTCGTCATCGCCGCCCACGCGGCCCGCGAGGGCGGCGACCGGCCCCGGGCCGGCGAGGCGCTGTCCCGGGCCGCCCGCCAGATGGTCCACCTGGGCCGGCCCGACGACGCCCTCGACCTGATGAAGCTCGCCAAGGTGGGCTCGGGCGAGCGGGTGCTGCCCCGCACGCAGGCCATGTTCCACACCATCGAGGCCTGGGCGCAGGCCTCCATGGGGCGGGGACAGGCCATGCGGCGGACCCTCGGCGAGGCCGAGGACCTCTTCGTCTCCGACACGGGCGAGGAGAAGCCGGACTGGATGCAGAACTTCGACGAGGCCGACATGCACGGCATGCAGGCCCTCGCCTACCGCACCCTCGCCGAGCACGACCCGGCCGCGGCGATCCCCGCGCAGCGCCACGCCAAGCTGGCCCTCGAACTGCGGAGCGGCGGGCACGAGCGGTCGAAGCTCTTCGACCGCATCTCGCTCGCCTCGGCCTGCTTCATCGCCGACGACCCGGAGCAGGCCGACCGGTACGCCCGGCTCGCCCTCATGTCCATGGGGGACACCTCGTCCCACCGGACCTGGGACCGGCTGCGGGAGATGTACCGGCTCACCGGTCAGTACGCGGGCTACTCGAGCATCGAGACCCTGCGCGAGGAGATCGAACTGGCCCTCCCCCGGTCACCCGTCAACCGCCCCAGGGTCGGGCAGGCCTGAGCCTCCCCGTCCTGCGGGACGGGAAGGCTCGGGAAGGGCTCGTCAGGCGGGTGCGGGGAGAGCTCGGGAAGGGCTCGTCAGCGAGTGCGACGAGGGCTCGGAAGGCTCGTCGGCAGGCGGTCCCAGCTCCGGCGCGGGTGGTCCGAGTACCGGCGCGCGGGTGGTCCGAGTACCGACGCGGGTTGCCCGAGTACGACGCGCGGGTGGCCCGGGTTCCGGCCCGGGTGGTCTCAGCTCCGGCGGGCGACCCGGACCACCATCACGCAGGCGTCGTCCTCGCGCGGCTCCTCGCCGAACTCCTCCACCACCGCGCGCACGCCGTCCTGTGCGTCCCGTGCCTCCGCGAGCCGGGGGCCGAGGGCGAGCAGCCGTCGCGTGCCCGTGTCGTCGTCCGGTTCACCGCCGCGGGTCAGCCCGTCGGTGTGCAGGACCAGCAGGTCGCCCGGGAGCAGCCGGGTCTCGGCCTCGCCGTAGGCGGCGCCGGTCGTCGCCCCGAGCAGCATGCCCTCGGGCCGTCGGAGCGCGTGCCCCGTCCCGCCGCGGAAGAGCAGCGGGGCGGGGTGGCCGGCCTGCGCCCAGGCCAGGGTCTGGGCCACCGGGTCGTAGCGGCAGCACATCGCGCTGCCGAGCGCGGGCTGTACGGAGGTCTCCAGGAGCTGGTTGAGGTGGCCCATCAGCGCGGCGGGCCGGATGCCGGCGACGGCCATGCCGCGCAGCGCGCCGAGGAGCATGGCCATGGAGGAGGTCGCGGCGACCCCGTGGCCCGTCAGGTCGCCGACGGTCAGCAGCGCGTCCCCGTCGGGGAGGGCGAGCGCGTCGTACCAGTCGCCGCCGATCAGACCGGTGCTGGCGGCCGGCAGGTAGTGCGCGGCCACGTCGAGCGGGGCGGGGCCGTCGTGGGCGAAGCGGAGCGAGCCGCGCCAGGGCGGGAGGACCGTCTCCTGCAGCTCGACGGCGACCCGCCGCTCGGTGAGCTCGATGTGGCGGCTGCGCTCCAGGCTGTCCCGGCTCTCGCGGACCGCCCGCTCGCTGCGCCGCAGCTCGCTGACGTCGCGCAGGACGGCCCACATGGAGGCGGTGCAGCCGTCGGTGTCGAGCACGGGTTCGCCGGTCATGTGCACCGTGCGCACCCGGCCGTCGGTCCGTACGATCCGGAACTCGCCGTCGATCGGCTTCCCGTCGATCAGGCAGCCCGTCACCATGCTCTGCAGGACGGGCTGGTCCTCGGCGAAGACCATCGTGGGCATCTCGTCGAGTGACATCGGACCGCTCTCGGGGAGCCGTCCGAAGATCTGGAACAGCTCGTCGGACCAGCTGACCTCGTCGGTGAGCAGGTTCCACTCGGCGCTGCCGACCCGGGAGAGCAGCGAGCCGGTCCGGGGCGGGTCGGCCGCGCCGTACGCCGTGCCGGGGGCGGTCGCGAGCGCGGTGTCGACGACGGCGTCGATGTCCCCGGTCTCGTCCTCCGGGGCCGCGCTCACCGGGACCCCGGCCCGGAGCTGGCCCAAGTGGGCGCCCAGGTCGTCGAGTTGGTGCACCGCCAGGTCGCACAGGGCCCGCTGCCACCGCTGCCGGGGATCGTCCTCGTCCGCCACGGCGTCCCGGCGGACGGCATCCACCTCGCCGCGCAGGCGGCGGGTCTGTGAGATCAGCGCGTCCACCGCGCCCGGCTCCGGCGGCTGGGCGGGGCGGTCCGCGAACAGATGGGACGGCATGTCGTACTCCGATACAGGCGCGGCGCGGCCAGGTGTGGAAGGAGGCCCGCAGACGACTGTCGCACAGCCCGGGACGGCCCGTAAGGGATTTGGCAACACTCGATCCGGTGGTGCTTCTGACATATGCCAAAGGCCCGGCGATTATCGGACAGGGCGCGACCCGTTACGGTGCTGGGGTGGTGAACGACGACGGAAACGGCACGGTGGGCGCGGGGACGACGGTCACGGGCGGGGTGGTCGCGGGCGGTTCGGACATGCGTACGGAGGTGGAGGCGGGGATGTCGAACGGCCTTGTCCCCGGCGTTCGGGCATCGGGCGCGAGCGCCGGTGCCGTGACGGGCGGTTCGGCCGTGACGGGCGGTTCGGGCGTGGCGGCGGGCGGTTCGGGCACGCGTACGGAAGCGGGCGCGGGGGCCATGAGCGCGGTCGGCACCGCCGTCCTGCTCGCGGCCGCGCCCGCCGGCCGGGGCCGCGCGATGGACGCCGCTTCGGTGCTGCCGGCGCTCGCCGCCGTACCGCCCGGGGTCCTCACCGGCACCACGGCCGCCACGGTCGTCGAACTCGCCGATCCGCTCGACCCGCAGACCGTCCTCACCCGCCTCCGCGCGGCGGCCGCGAGCCCCGGCCCCCTGGTCGTCTGCCTCGCGGGCCAGCTCCACCTCGACCGCCGCCAGCAACTGCCCCACCTCGCCCTCGCCCGCACCACGCCGGCGACCCTCCGCTACACCGCGCTGCCCTGGCACTGGCTCGCCGGCGAACTCGGCGTCCGGCCGCCCGGCAGCACGACCGTCGTCGCGGACCTCGCGGCCGACCCGGACGTCTGGCAGCGCCTCACCGCCGCGCCCGGGCTGCTGCACCTGGGGCCCGGCCCCCTTCTCTACGGGCGCGTGGTGCCCGCCCCGCGCAGGGGCGAGCCCACGACCCCCGAGTACCTGCGCGCCTGGGCCGAACTCTGGCGCTCCGGAGCCAGGTTGACGGCGGCCGCGGCACACGCGGAGGCCGCCGCGCGGGCGGTGACGGTGGCACCCGCACCGGAACCGGTCTTCCTCACACCCGGGCTCGCACCTCCACCGGCACCCGTTCCCGCGGCGCACCCGGCACCCCCGGCGGCGACCCGCCCCGCGCCCGCCCCCGTACCTCCGCCCGTGCTCGTACCTCCGCCCGTGACCGTGACCCGCCCCGCGCCCCTGCCCGTGACGCCTCCGGCGCCCGTGCCCGCCGGTGCGGGCGGGCCGGTGGCCGGGGAGGACCCGCACCCCGCGATCCTCGCCGCCGCCATGGCCGGGCGGCACGGGGAGGCGGCGGCGGTGGCGGCCGCCTGGGAGCACGAGGCCCTGCGCCGCCACGGACCCCGGTCGATGGAGGCCGTGCACTGGACGGAGGTACGGGCCGACCTCGCCCGCCTCGCCGGGGAACCGGCCCGCAGCTGCGAACTCTGGCTCGCCGCCGCCGAGGCCCGGCTCGGACTGGGTCAGCGGACGGACGACCCCGACGTCGAAGGGGCCGTCGACCGGGCCCACCACCAGTGGGAGCAGATCGGCGACCCCGACCGCGCCCGCGCCCTCGGCCCCACCCTGATCGGCCTCCGCCGACGGGTCCCGGGCCGCCGGCCCGGCGCACTGGCCGCGCTCACCCGCCGCATGGGCTGACGGCACCGGACAGGAGCGGCCGGCGGCCGGCCCCTCCGTACGCCACCCGCTGTGGCCGCCGCTCACCCCGTGGGCGTCTCGAAGTCCCAGTAGGGGCGGATGCGCTGTCGCACGGAAACGGTGTGAGGGTGCTGGATTCCCAGGGTGCGCGTGAAGGCGAGGAGAGCCTTCTCCTCCAGCTCCTCGGCCTCGACGGTCTGTCGCAGAGCGTGTAGGTCGGCGGCGAGCGCGGCCTGACAGGTGAGGGGCAAGGGGTGTTCGTGGCCGAGGGCCTGCTGTGCCCGGCGCAGGGCGTCCCGGCTGAGTTCGGCGGCGTACTCGGCCTGCACCGCGGCGGCGGCACAGGAGCAGCTGCGCGTGGGCCTGAAGGGTCTGCGGGTGCGAAGGACCCAGGACCTGGACGTGCAGGCGGAAGGTGGACTCCTGGCGGGCCAGGGCGTCCCGGTAGCGGCCGAGCAGGCGCAGGTCCTGGGCGACGGCGCTGCTGATCCTGAGCGTGGTGGGGTGCCGGGGAAGGAACGCGCGCTCGCTGCGCGCGAGCGCGGCGGCGTGGTGTTCGTGGGCGTCCTGATAGCGGCCGAGCAGTCGGCGGCCCAGGCCGAGGTTGTGGCGGGCCGTGAGCGTGACGAGGTCGGTGTGGCCGAGCAGCCGCTGGGCCTGGTCCAGTGCCTGGCCCTGGAGATGGTCGGCCTCGACGTACCGGCCGAGACGGCGCAGATCGCCGGCGAGGGCGTCGTCGCAGACCACGAGCCCGAGTTCGTCGAGGGGTTCGCCCTGTCCGAGCTGGTCCCGCAGGGCGAGGTCGAGTCGGTGCGCGTCGTGGAACCGTCCCACGGCGCGCAGGAGTTCGCCTTCCCAGATGGCCAGGTCGATCATGGACTGGGCAAGCGGATGCATGAACCCGCTCCAGCTGGAGCGGATCGCCTCCGCGAGGCCGAGCCCGGTCTCGTACTCGCCACTGTGCGCGCAGTACCGCAGGCAGTTGAGGACGGTCCTCTGGATGCGGGGGCCACGGGCGGCGAGGGCGGCGGAGGCATCCAGGTGGGGTACGAGCTCGGCGTAGCGGGGCCAGTTCCGGCTGTCCACGGGATCGCCCGGGTCCGCCGCGGAGAGCAGGGTGCGGACCGCGTTGCGGTACGCGTCCCGGCGGGGGCCGTCGGTGAGTCCGAGGACGATGTCGTGCACCAGCCGGTGCATGCGCACGGATTCCCCGGCGATGCCGTCTTCGGAGGCGGTGCCGGGTGTCTCCCGGGTGAGCAGCGAGTAGTCGGTCAGTGTCTGCAGTGCCCGGTCCCACTCCGTGGGGTCGGAGTCCATCCACCGCAGCTCTTCGGGCAGATCGACCTGACGGTGGGCACGGACGAGACCGAGCGGAATGCGGCCGTGGCCGAAGGCCACACAGAGGTGGAGCATGTCGACGGCGTGGGGGTGTGACGCGCGGACAGGACCTCGGTCTGCTCCCGCCAGGTGCGGTTCCGGGAGGTGATGAGGACGTGGCCGGGGCCCTGCGGCACCATCTCGTCGAGACCGTCGGTGCTGTCCCAGCCGTCGAAGACCACGAGCCAGCGCCCGTGAGGGTGGCCACGATGGAGGGCTTCCCGGACGGCGCGGATCCGTTCGTCGGGATCGCTGCCGACGGGGAGCTCCAGTGCGACGGCGAGTTCGCCGAAGCGGGCGGGGTGTCCGGGAAGCGGACAGTCGGACCCGTCACGACGCGGCGGTCACCTGAGTGGCGGGGTTCGATGCCCAGCCTCTTCAGGAGCCGGGCCTCGGCCTCCTCCTCACCGACGGCCCAGAGGCTGACGGGATCCAGCACCGCGGTCGCGGGGAGCAGGTCCCGGTTGGTGAGGCTGACGGCGGCGAAGCGCTCGGCGTGCTCCGCGACGAAGCCGCGCAGGACGTCGTTCCACTCACCCGCGGGGCGTGGGCCGAGGTCGAAGAACCAGTCGTCGAGCAGGAAGGGAACCCGGCCGCCGGCGAGCAGCAGGTCCCCGAGGGAGTCCCTCAGGGGCACCTCACGCGGAGGGGCCCACCGCTGCAAGGAGGTGCTGCGGCCGTTCACGTCGATCCGCTGGGCGATCCAGGCTGCCCAGGCCCGTCGGTATCCGGCGTGGACGACCGTGATGTGCCCGCCGTCTCCGGAGCCCGCCGCCGGCGATTCCACGGGCTCGGGCGACTCCTCGCTCCGTGCCGGCCGTGCCCGCTCCCGGAGGAGGGCGACTTTCTCCTGGAGTTCGACGCTGTGGTGTTCGAGCAGCGCGACACGTTGCTCCGTCGCGAGGAGCGCTTCCCGCAGTTCGGTCAGCTGCCGGGTCAGCGTCCTGCTCCATGCCGAATCCGCCCTGCTGTAAGCGGCGATCGTGACCCAGGCGAGCTCGGCCAGCGCGTTCTGTCCGAACTGGTGGGGTTCGGGGGAACCCCGCTCGACGAGCATCGAGCGGGTCGCCTGCCACACGGTGTTGAGGGTCAGCTCGGGCCCGGCCGTCGGCACACCCTTTTCGAGGACGTCGATCAGAGCGCCGGTGAAATCCGGATAGGGCCGGCCGTCGTGGGCGAAGGCCAGCTGGGTGCTGGAGGCCGAGGTCAGCAGGTACGTTCCCTCGACCGCCGCCTCTTCGGCGATCTCCGACCGCGTGATGTCCTGGTGCCCCATGCTGCCCGCCAGGCCGCTGTAGCAGCAGTCGAGCAGCACGATGCGCCGACGGGCCCGGTGACCGGCCGCAAGCATCTGGCGTACGTCGCCGAAGGCGATGCTGCCGATCTGCAGGTGTTCGTCGTCGGCGTTCGCCAAGGCCAGATGGAGCTGTTGCCCGCCGCGGTCGCGCAGTCCGTGCCCTGCGAAGTACAGCAGCAGCGTGTCCGACGTGGCCCTCGCCGCCTGCTTGATCGACGCGAGGACGTCGTCGCGCCCCGCCTGGGCACCGAAGACCTCGATGTTGCGCTGATGGAGGCCCCAGACCGAGGGATCCTGCAGGAGCTGCGCCAGGCGGTCACGCCCTCGGGCGACGGGTTCGAGGGAGGGCAGGTTCCGGTACTGGTCGACACCGATCAGTACGGCGCGGCTCGTCACCGGGTCAGGAAGCGTCACCGACGTCTCCACCCTCGACCGGACCCGGGGCCTCCTGAGGCGAGGCCAAGAGCTCGGTGAGCCGGGCCGCCGCCTCGGGGGACGCGTCCGTCAGGGTGATCCGGGTGTCACCGCGTTCGATGATCACAGAAGCCGATTGCCGGCGCCGGGGCAGCGAAGCCCGGAACGCCATGTGCGCGTAGACGAGTCCGGCGGTCGAGAAGCCCGATCCCAACAGGAGCTGGATCCACTCCAGGGCGTCTCCGCTCATCGCCCCGGGGACATGGCCCGCCTCGCTCCGCAGGCGGGAGATCCGTGCGTCGCGCGCCACGGCGCGGTCTTCGACGAGCCAGTCGTGCAGCGCCTGCGTGAGCTCGTTGCTCTCGTCGTGTTCCGCGGACACCACCCGAAGCCGAATCTCCATGCCGTCCCCCCCCAGTCGGTCACCCTGCAGGAAGATCAGGAAGATTCTGCACGCCGCGCGCGCCCCACGAACCTCGGTTCCCCCTAGGCTCCGGCCGCGCCCCCGAGTGCCGTCGGGAGCACGACCCGGATGCCGAACTCGTACGTGCCCGTCGCCCGTGCGATGGCGACGAAGAGGTCGGCGAAGTGCTCCTGGCCCCGGGCCGTGGTGATGCCGCCGAGGTCGAGGACCGAGTCGTCGGACCAGCCCAGATCGGTGAGCAGGCCCCGCACCGCCTTCTTCGCGTCCGCGTCCTCGCCCGAGAGGAACACGGTGCTCGGCCCCTCGAGGGAATCCGGCGCGACCATCACGCCTCGGTCGACGGTGGAGAACGTCTTCACCACGCGCGTGTCCGGGAACGCCTGCTGGATCTCCTCGCCGAGACTGACGACCGGATGGGACAGCGTGCCGTCCTTCAGGAAGCCGACGGCGACGTCCAGCAGGACCTTCCCGGCGAGCGCCGGTGCTCCGATCCTGTCGAGCAGGGCCACGGAGGCCGTGCCCGGGGTGGCGTTCACCAGCACGTCGCCGTGCTCGGCGGCCGTCGCCGAGCCCTCGACCCGTACGCCCTCCGCGACGAGCCCCTCCAGCTCCGCCAGAAGCTCCGGGTCCCTTGGCCGTCGCGATCCGACGACCACGTCATGGCCGGCCCGCGCCCACGCCGACGCGAGTGCCTTGCCCACATGCCCTGTACCGAGGATTCCTATACGCATGCGGATCATCCTGTCGCCCCCGCCCCGCCCCGCACCTCGGCCCGGGGACCCCACCGCCGTCGGCCTCTCGTCCTAGGCCGGGAGCCGGGGAATCCCGGCCGACCCGGCTCCGAGGGACTGCGATGATGGAGGCATGTCCACCGTCCCGGCCCCGGCCCCCTCTCCCGTCCCGGGGGAGCGGCTGCCGCTCGTCACCGAGCGGCTGGTCCTGCGGCCCGTCCGGAGCGCCGACGTGCCGGCCGTGACGCGGCTGTGGACCGACCCCCGGGTGCGCCACCATCTCGGCGGTCCCGTCATCGACTCCGTCGTCCGGATCCGGCAGCGGCGGATCGTGGGGGCGCCCGGTTTCCACGCGGTGGTCCGGGTCGAGGACGGCGTCCTGCTCGGCCTCGTCACGGTGGAGGACGGAGCGCGGAACGGGGAGACGGAAGTCTCGTACCAGTTCCTGCCCGAGCACTGGGGGCAGGGGTACGCGCGCGAGGCCGTCGGCGCGGTCGTCACCCGGGTCCTGGAGGGCACGCCGAGCGTGCTCGCGCTCACGCAGGAGGCGAACGCCCCCTCGCGGCGGCTCCTGGAGGCCCTCGGCTTCGCGCACGCGGAGTCCTTCGTGGAGTGGGACGCCCGCCAGGTGCTCTACCGGCGGCACGCCCGGGGAGCGTCCCGTCGGCCGGGCCGGGCGTCGCGAGCCCGGCCCGACCGAGAAGACCCCGCCTAGACTTTCCGCGGCGGCTCTCCCGCCGCCGGCGCGGGCACCGCCCGTTCCAGCCGCCCCGCCCGGGACTTCGCGGCGCGGGCCTGCCAGAGGACGAGGATCATCAGGCGGTGGTCGGTCCTGCTCAGGGTCCCGAAGGCCTCCGCGGCCCCCGGTTCGGCGGCCGCGAGCCCCTCGACCGTCTCCACCGGACACCTCTTCCCCGCCGTCGGACGTCCTTGGGGCCGGCATGGGGACAGTGCCGGAAGCCGGGCGGCGCCCCGTACGATCTGCGGAGCGTCCACCAGGGCACCCGTGTCCAGGTTTCCCCGAGGAGCTCCGACCCATGTCCTTCCTGGTGATCGGCGAGTGCGTCGCCGACATCGTCCGCGCCCCCGCCGGCTCCGGCGCGGCCGACCGCGTCCACCCGGGCGGCAGCCCCGCCAACGTCGCCTACGGCCTCGCCCGCCTCGGCCGGGACGTCGGCCTGCTCACCCAGCTCGCCGACGATCCCGCCGGGCGGCTGATCGCGGACCACCTGAAGGGCGCGGGGGTACGGGTGGAGATCGGCGGCGTTCCCGTACGCACCCCGTCGGCGGTCGTCGGACTCGACGCGCACGGCCGGGCCACGTACGCCTTCGACATCGCCTGGACGCTGGAGACCGGCGCGCCGCCGGCCGAGGTGCCCGCCCATGTGCACATCGGCTCGATCGCCGCCGTCACCGCTCCCGGCGCGGCCACCGTCCTCGCCGAGGTCGAGCGGCTCCGCGACCGGGCCACGGTCAGCTACGACCCGAACGTGCGGCCGGCGCTGATGGGGGAGCGCGCCGCCGCCGTCACCCGCGTCGAGCGCTGCGTCGCGCTCAGCGACCTGGTGAAGGCGAGCGACGAGGACCTGGCCTGGCTGTACCCCGGCGAGGACCCGCGGACGGTCGCCGCCCGCTGGCTGACCCTCGGCCCGGTCGTCGTCCTGGTCACCCGGGGCGCGGCGGGATCGCTCGCCTTCACCGAGCGGGAGACGGTCGGGACGGAAGCGCCGCCGGTCACGGTCGTCGACACGGTCGGCGCCGGCGACTCGTTCATGTCGGCCGTTCTCGACACCCTCGCCGGGTGGGAGCGGGAGACCCTCGCCGGGCTCGGCACCGAGTGCCTCACGAGGCTGCTGCGGAGGGCGACCACCGCGGCGGCCGTCACCGTCTCCCGGGCCGGCGCCCAGCCGCCCGACCGGGCCGAACTGGACGCGGCCGGGGAGCGGTTCGCCCTCAGGTGCGGGCGTGTGTCGTGATGTCCGAGGCGAACTGCTCGACCATCTCCGGCGTGACCGTCGGCCGGCACTCGGCGATGGCCTCCAGATAGTCCGCGGTGCTCGCGCCGGGCGCCGGGTCGTCCCCGCCGACCGCGACCAGGTCCCGCTCGAAGGAGGCCTGGGCGGCGATCCGCGCCGCGTGCTCGATGTCGGCGGGGGTGAACAGCTCGCTCGCGAGCACCAGTTCGTCGATGTCGACCTCCGGCCGCCCGTCGGTGTAGCGGGACCAGATCGCGGCCCGCGCCGCCTTGTCCGGCGTACCGATCGGGATGAGGTAGTCGAACCGGCCGGGCCGCAGGAACGCCGGGTCGAGGGAGCGGATCGAGTTGGTCGCGCAGACGAGCAGCCGCTCGTCGCGCTCCCGGAAGCCCGGTATCAGCTTCAGGAGTTCGTTCGTCACCCCGTGCATGCCGCCGGGCTGGGCGGGCTCCGAGCGGACCGGGGCGATCTCCTCGACCTCGTCGATGAAGACCAGGACCCGCTCCAGCTCGGCGATCCGCGCGAACGCGGACCGCAGGGCGGCGGCGAGGTTCCCCTCGTCGGCGAGGCGGGAGGGCAGGATCTCCACGAAGGGCCAGCCGAGCCGGGAGGCGATGCCCCGCGCGAACGTGGTCTTCCCGGTGCCGGGCGGGCCGAACAGGCAGACCGCGCGCGGCGGCCGCACCCCGTGCCGGGTGGCCCGCTCGGGCTCGGCCAGCGGCAGCACCACCCGGCGCTCGATCAGGTCCTTCTCCCGCTCCATGCCGGCGACCTTCGCCCACAGGTCGCCGGGGAGGAGCCGGCCGCCCAGGTCGTCGAGGAGCCCGGCGGCGGGGCCGTGCAGCGGCTCCACCTTCTCGAAGTACGCGACGGCGGGCTGGCGCGTGTACCCGGCGTTCAGCAGGCCCTCGCCGAGGAGTTCCTCCTCCGGCAGGACGTACGCGATGCGTCCGACGCGCGCCGCGACGAGCCGTCGCTCCAGCTCCACGAGCAGGGCGCTGGCGAGGCCGCGGCCTCGCCAGGCCGAGGAGATCGCGATCCGCATGACCCAGGCCCGCTCGCCGGAGACGCAGGCGAGCGCCGCCCCGATGGGGACGCCCTGGTGCACGGCGACCACGGCCGGCTGACGGGAGGTGAGGGCGCCGATGCACTCGGCGAGCGAGAAGACGGACTCCTGCCCGAGCTCGGCGGTGGTGTCGATCAGATGGACGACGGCGGCGAGATCGCTCTCGCGGTAGTCGTGGATGTGCCAGTTCACCGGTGGTACCGCCCCTCGTTCGTGCTGTTGCGGCGAGGCTAGGCGGGGCGGTGGGGCCGGGGCCTGCGCCACCGTGCACAAGGCGGCGCGGTCCATCACTCCGTACCGGCTCTATGCACGCGGTTCCGGAAAGCGCGAAACCCCCGGAAGCGCCGCTTCCGGGGGTTTCGGCGAAGGGACCGTCAGTAGGCCGTGGCCAGCTTCGGGTTCGGGCCGTGCGCGTTCTGGTGCTGCTCGCCCTCGGAGGCGAAGAAGACGATCAGGATGATGCCGCCGACCAGCGGGACCAGGCCGATGAGGAGCCACCAGCCGGAGCGGCCGGTGTCGTGCAGGCGGCGGATGGACACGCCCAGGTACGGCAGGAACACGGCCAGGGCGTAGATGCCGGTCAGCGCCGGGTAGATGCCGAGCGCCGAATCGACGATCGCGAGGACGATGACCGCGATGACGTTGAACAGGTAGAACATCCAGAATTCCTGACGGCGCGCCCGGCCGTTGAACACCGCGTACTTCTTGAGAACTTCGAGGTACCAGTTCACTTTGTCCCCCCAAGGACTGGGTATGCGAGCGGGAGCCTGTCCCTGTGGAGCAAGCTTTACGCAGAACTTATGTGGCTGAAACCACGTGGGTCAATTCGTTACCTGGTGGTTGCCGTTCAGGCACGGAACGCGGTGAACGGCGGCACCTCCGAAAGAGGAGATGCCGCCGTTCGGGGAGAGGGTCGACGAGAGTCCTGGGGGTGGGGGGTCAGAACGTCACGTCCTCCTCTTGGACATGAGCAGCCCGCCGGCCACGAGGGCGAACAGGCAGACGCACGCGCCGGTGATCACGTTGCTGAGGACCGCGCCGGTATCGGGGTGCCGCGAGACCACCCAGGGGGAGACGATCAGCCATGCGCCCATCAGCAGGACGACGAAGTTCAGGTCCTGCGACCGCTCGGGGACCATCGACATACACAGTCCGAGCACCGCGAGGGAGATGCCGACGATCAGGTTGCTGATGGCGAGTTCCGGTCGGGCGGCGGAGAAGTGGACCGTCCACGCGGAGATCGCGGCGTACACGCCGGCGAGGATCACGAGCTCCTCGACGGCCGCGACACCTCTGGTCTGGAGCATGCGGGCATATCGGTCCCGCATTTCCGGCGCGTCGGGGTGTCCCGCGATATCACCGTGACGGTGAGAGACGTCGGCCATGTGACTCGCCTCCTTCTGGCGTCGTGCATGTCTGGCCGCACTGCGGCAATCGGGCCGCTGCTTCATTGTGCGCTTATCTGGCCTTTATGTGTAGGTCTGCCCGATAAAGGATGTGTACAGAAAAGCGGTGATCGACATGAGGGGATCCGCCAAGGGTATTTCTGTTCAACAAAAGTTCAACGCAAAGCCGATCCGTTCCTCGTGTCGACGTGCGCGGTGCCGACAGGTGTGTCGCTCCCACCCGGTGGCCCGTGCCGCCCCGGCGTAGCCTGGAAGTGGACTCGGGGACCGGATCTTTCCCACCGCCGGGAGTGCGCGATGGCCGGCATCGTACGAAAGAGCTTCGACTCAGCGGACGAGACGCGTCCCTTCGAGGACGGCAAGGGCAGGCTCGACCTGATCAACGGCGACGGCGGCTCGGTGGGCCGGGCCGTCTTCGAGCCGGGCTGGCAGTGGTCCAAGCACATCAAGCCCATCGCCGGCACCGACAGCTGTCAGGCGTCGCACATCGGGTACGTGGTCAGCGGCCGGATGAAGGTCGTCATGGACGACGGCGAGACGACGGAGTTCGGCGCGGGCGACTACATGGAGGTCAAGCCCGGACACGACGCCTGGGTCCTCGGCGACGAGCCCTGCGTGGCCATCGACTGGACGGGTTTCACGGACTACGCCATGCCGTCGTCCTCCTGACGGACTCCCTGCCCCGAGCCGCGCCCCGGAAGCCCTCCGGGGCGCGACCGGCGCCGGACACCCGTGCCTGCGCGGCCACCGGGCGACGTCGCCGCCGGAGGGCGGGCGCGGCACTGCGCCCGAGGCGGTCTTCGCGACACCCGTGGAGTCCTCGGGGGTCCCCGCCGGGGCCGGCGCGCATTGTCCGGGCGGGCCCTATTCGTAGGCGTCGGTGACGCAGTCGGCGGCGCAGCGCCAGTGCTCGAACCTCTGACGGAGCACCGCCGCCGCGTGCCACCGCTCCACCTCCGCACGGCCGTACCGCTCCTCGGCCGTCCGCATCACCGCCCCGACGGTGACGATCGCCGGCTCGCCCTCGCCGGCGGACCGGCGGGCCTCCGCGATCACGTGGTCGGCCGCTCGCCGGAGGTCCCGGGCGTACTCCCGCCGGGCTACGGACCGCGCCCGGGAGGCGGCGAACGGCCGCACGGCCCGCCCCTTCCAGACCACCCCGGCGGCCATGACGGCGGCCCCGGACAGGAACCAGAGCGTCCACCCCACGGCTCCGGCGTCCCACTTCATCGCCCCGCCGCCTTTCCCCCGGGCCCGAGGGCCTCCGCCGAGCCTCCGATTCTAGGGCGCCTCCTTCGCGCCCCGCCCGGGGTGGAGTCCGGGTGTCGGCTGCCGCGGCAGGGGGAATTGACACGTGTAAGTGCACGGTGACACGCTCCTTCCCCGGCCCCATGTGCCCGCGCAGAAGGAGCAGCGCCCCATGAGCACCACCGTCACCACCGCCCGAGGACCCGTGCGCGGCGAGCGCCGCGCGGACGGCAGCCTGCGTTTCCTCGGCGTCCCGTACGCGCAGCCGCCCGTCGGCGATCTCCGCTTCGCGGCCCCCGTCCCGCCCGAGCCCTGGTCGGAGCCGCTGGACGCGACGGCGTACGGGCCGACGGCCCAGCGCCGGCCGTTCGCGGAGGTCACGACGATCCCGGAGCCGTCGATCCCGGGCGCCGGGGTGCTGAACCTGAACGTCTTCACGCCGGCCGCGGACCCGGAGGCCGGCCTGCCGGTGCTGGTCTGGATCCACGGCGGCGGGTACGTGGCGGGTTCGGCGGCGAGCCCCTGGTACGACGGGGCCGCGTTCAACCGGGACGGCGTCGTGCTCGTCTCGGTCGGCTACCGCCTCGGGATCGAGGGCTTCCTGCACCTGGAGGGCGCGCCGGACAACCGGGGCGTACGGGACTGGATCGCGGCCCTGGAGTGGGTGCGGGAGAACATCACGGCCTTCGGCGGCGACCCCGCGAAGGTCACGATCGCCGGCCAGTCGGCGGGCGGCGGCGCCGTGCAGACGCTGCTCGCGGTCCCCTCGGCGCGGGGCCTGTTCCGGGGCGCGCTCTCCGTCTCGGGCGCGGTCATGCGGCCCGACGGCCCCGAGGTCGCCCGCGCCGCGGCCCGGCTGTTCACCTCCCGCACCGGCGTCCCGGCGACCGTCGCCGCCCTGCGGGACCTGACCGACGACGAACTCCTCGACCTCCAGGACCGCATGTCCGCGTCGGGCCCGGACCGCGAGGGCCTGCCGCCGATGCTGGCCCTCGCCCCCTTCGCCGACGGCGAGCTGCTCCCCGTACCCGTCCTGGACGCCCTGACGACGGGGGATGCCGGCGCGGACGTACCGCTGATGCTCGGCTTCACCGAGGACGAGTTCACGATGATCCCGCCGCCCGGCCCCGGCGCCCCGCCACTGCCCGTCCTCCTCGGCGGGCTCGGTCTGGACCCCGGCAGGGCCGGCACCTTCACCGAGGCGTACGCGGCGGGCGGCGAGGAGCGGTACTTCGGCCAGGCGCTGACGGACACGCTCTTCCGCGCCCCGAACCTCGCCGTCGCGGACGCCCGCGCCGCCCGCGAACGCCCCACCTGGTTCTACGAGTTCCGCTGGCGTTCGCCGGCCGCCGGCCTCGCCTTCCACTGCCTGGACCTGCCCTTCGCCTTCGACCTCCTCGACGCCGAGGGCGTCGCGGCCGCCGCCGGGGGCGAGCCGCCGCGCGCGCTCGCCGACGCCCTGCACCAGGCATGGGTCGCGTTCGTCACCGACCAGGACCCGGGCGCCGACTGGCCGCGCTACACCGCCGCGGAGCGCGCCACGAGGATCTGGGACACGGAGCCCGGGATCGCCGCGGACCCCCTCCAGCAGGTCCGCGCGCTCTGGCTCGACTGACCGGAACGGCCCTTCCGGGCCGCGCCGACCGCCGGGACCGCCCTTTCGGAGGGGCGTCGAAGGAAGTGGCCGACTCCGCAGTGATATATGGATGGTTGCCCATGTGTCACTGCGTGGACGGGGTTCCGACTCGGTGGAAGGCGGGAAGCGATGCGTGAGGTGTCCCAGCCGGCGACCGAGGGGATTCCGGAGGGCGGCGGAGCTCGCCGCGTGCCCCCGGCGGCGGGCCGACCCCACTGCCACCCGCTCACCCCACCGCCCCACGCTCAGTCCATCGCCCCCGCCACGGACGGATCGGAACGCCAGATGATCAAGGACTTCGCCGACCTCTCCACGCCGCTGATCGCCGACGCCTGCGTACGGCTCGGGGAACCGCTGCGGGCCGCGCCCGCCGGGATCCTGCCCGTCGTCGCCGGGCAGCGCGTCGCCGGCCGGGTACTGCCCGCCCGCCACTACGGAAGTGTCGACGTCTTCCTGGAGGCCCTCACGCACGCCGCGCCCGGGGACGTCCTCGTCATCGACAACGCGGGCCGCCGCGACGAGGCCTGCATCGGCGACCTCGCCGTCCTGGAGGCGGAAGCGGCGGGCGTCGCCGGGGTCGTCGTCTGGGGCCTGCACCGGGACACCCCGGACCTGATCGAGATCGGCCTGCCCGTCTTCTCGTACGGACGCCACGCGCCCGGCCCCGTCCGTCTCGACGACCAGGACCCGGACGCGCTGACCACCGCACGGTTCGGCGACCACGAGGCGACCGCCGCCGACGTGGTCTTCGGCGACGACGACGGTGTGCTCTTCGTGACGGCCGACCGCGTGGACGCCGTCCTGGAAACCGCCCGGGCCCTCTTCCGCACCGAGCGGGAACAGGCCCGCCGGATCCGGGCGGGGGAGACCCTGCGCGCCCAGACCCGCTTCGACGCGTACCTCGCCGGCCGCGCCGAGGACCCCTCGTACACCTTCCGCCGCCACCTGCGCCGGATCGGCGGCGCGATCGAGGAGTGACCGCGCCGCCCCAGGCTCAGCCCTCGAAGCCGTCCGCGCCGCCCCAGGTCCAGCCCTCGAAGCCGACCGTGTCGCCCGCGGTTCAGCCCTCGAAGCCGACCGTGTCGCCCGCGGTTCAGCCCTCGAAGCCGACCGTGCCGTCCGGCAGGATCGCCTCCACGCGCGCCCCGTGCTCCACGGTCCGGCTCACCGTGCAGAACTTCTCGTGCGTCAGCCGCACCCCGCGGGCGAACACCTCGGCCGCCTTCGGGTTGTTGTCCGGCAGGTCGAACTCGTAGCTCACCCGGATCCGGCCCACCCTGCCGTCGTCCTCCGGCCCCGACACCGACTCCACCACGATCCGCAGATCGTCGTGGTCCACCGCCCGGGCCGTCCGGTCGACGACGAGGCCGCCGCAGCCGCCCATCGCCGCGAGCAGCAACTCGACGGGCGTGAACGAGGGCTGCGCGTCCGCGTCGTCGGCGGCGGCCATCCGGACCTCCGCGCCCCGGTCGTTGCGGGCGGTCCAGTTCCGGTACCCGGTGCGGACGGTCTCGATCCGGTAGTCGGCCATGACGGTGAGGCTCCTTCGTTCACGTGCGTGTTCCCGTACGGTACGCGCCGGGGACGGGGCCCCGGGTCTCAGAGGCCCCGCGCGTCCGCGTGGGCGCGGACGACCGCACCCCACGCCCCGGCCACCGCCCCCCAGACCGCGCGGAGTTCCGGCTCCGCCTCCCGTACCGCCGCCACCGCCGCCTCCGAGTCGCAGCCCGCCGAGCGCAACTGCTCCCCGTCGGCCGCCGCCCACGCCGCGACCGTCTCCGCGCCCGCCTCCGGGTGGAACTGCACCGCCCAGGCCGCGCCGCCCACCCGGAACGCCTGGTACGGGCAGTCGTCACCCGTCAGCAGCGGCACGGCGCCCGCCGGCAGGCGGTCCACCTCGTCCCAGTGCCACTGCGCCGCCGGAGCGCCCTCCGGCACCCCGCCGAGCACCGGATCGCCCCCGGCGGCCGGCAGCCTGCGCAGCGGTACGGCACCCACCTCGGGCCCCCGGGGCCGCCGCGACACCGAACCGCCCAGGGCATGGGCGACGATCTGGCCGCCCAGGCATATCCCCAGCAGCGGCACCTCCCCGGCCACGGCCTCGCGGACGAGCGCACGGACCCCGGGCAGCCAGGGCGCGGCCACGTCGTCCTCGCAGTTGACGGCCCCGCCGAGGACGATCAGTCCCGCGTGGCTGGCCGGCGTCCCCGGGAGCGCCTCGCCCCGCCAGGCGCGTACCACGTCCAGGCGGAGCCCGGCCCGTACGAGGTGCTCGCCGACCAGGCCGGGGCCGGCGTCCTCCTCGTGCTGCACGACGAGCACGGTCGGCCCGCCGCGCTCCGCCGCTCCCGTTCCGGCCGCGCCGGTCTCCCTCGTCTCCGTCGTCACGCTCGCCCCGCCTCCACGTCCCGCCCCGGAACGCCCAGGCGCGTTCGCTCCCCCGAGGATCGCCGAAGAAGCGCCGGTGCGGGAGCCCCTGAGGAGCCGTGCGTGAGCACATCTGAGTAGCGCGGTACGGGCGGCTGAGTACGCCGACCGATACGGCGGCCGACGGCCGCTGATGGACTGGGGTCATGACCTTCGACGCCCGGCGCAGCCGCCGCCTCCAGCACGTCACCGCCACCGGCACGGCCCTCGCGGTGGCCCTCGGCCCGTTGGTCCTCGGCGCGCTGTTCGCCAAGTCGGTCGGCGGGGACCCGATGGTCTCCGTCAACGCCCTGATCGCGGGCGGCGGCCAGCGCGCCCGGATCTCCCGAGCCCAGCTCCGGTCCGGCGTCCGACTGCGCCCGGCTGCCCGGACGCGCCCCGGTACGCGCCTGCGGAGCCGTGGAGCCGTCGCGCGTCCCGGCTCAGTCGTGCGGCCTGCGCGCCAGGAGGAAGGACTGCGGCGTCTTCTCCCCGGCGTCCGGCTCCCGCACGAGGCGGGCCGACTCGACCGGACCAGCCGGGGACAGCAGGCCCGCGAGACGGTCGGGTGACCGGCGGAACCCGGCGAAGGAGGAGGTGGGTTCGTCCCCGGGCAGGTGCACCGTCGAGTACCAGGAGAGGACCCCGCCGAGCGAGGCGCCGGGCAGGCCGAGCGCGGTCATGGACCCCACCTCGAAGCGCAGCCCCGGGTAGGGGTCCCGGGCGACCGCGTTCATCCCGGGCGACAGGTCCACTCCGAAGACGTCGGCGCCGCCACGGCGTCCCCGCGAGACGTCTCCGCAAGACGTCCACGTCCGAACGGCTCCCGGAGGTCCCGCGCATGAGCGATGATCGTCGCCTCTGAGCGATACCCGGGAGTAGCACGCCGGGTTCACGGCGAAAGGCGCACCGAATGGCGAGGCGGCACCCCGCGCGGGACGACGACCACACGAGCGGTACCGGGGACGCGCACCCGGTCGGCCGGAGCGGACCCGGCATCGGACGGCGCCGGTTCCTCGGGTACGTCCTGGCGGCGCCCACCCTGACCGTCGCCGCCCAGCTCGGCGCCGAGGCCCTCGCCCCGCGCCCGGCCGCCGCGGTGACACCGGCCCTCGTCCCCTCGCTGCCGGGACCGGCCGAACTCCTCGACCTCAACGAGCTCCTCACGCTCGCGGCGCTGCCCACCAGCAACCTCATCACCATCCGCGTCGACACCGACGGCACCGCCCACTTCGCCCTGCCCCGCGCCGAGGTCGGCCAGGGCGTCACCACCTCCAGCGCCATGATCGTCGCGGAGGAACTCGACCTGCCCCTGGACAAGGTGAAGGTCACCCTCGCCGACGCGCGCCCCGAGCTGCTCTTCAACCAGCTCACCGGCGGCTCCAACACCACCTACTCCACCTTCACCCCCCTCCGGGTCGCCGCCGCCCTCGCCCGCGGACGGCTCCTCCACGCCGCCTCCCTCGTCCTCGGCGAGGCCGTCGAGACCCTCACCACGAAGGCCGGCGCCGTCGTCTCCCCGGCCGGCGCGCTTCTCGGCTACGGCGAACTGGCCGTCAAGGCCGCCGCCCTCACCGACGCGGCGGTGGAGGTCACGCTCAAGGACCCGGACCGCTTCCGCGTCATCGGCACCGGACAGCGCCGGGTGGACTCCCTCGCAGCGGTCACCGGACGCAAGAAGTTCGCCATGGACCTCCAGGTCCCGGACGCGCTGCCCACCATGGTCTGCCGCCCGCCGACCATCAACGGCACGGTCCGCTCCGTGGCCAACCAGGCCGAGGTCCGGGCCATGCCCGGCATCACCGACGTCGTCACCGTCTCCACCGGCGTCGCCGTCCGCGGCCGCACCTTCGGCCAGTGCATCGACGCGGTCCGCGCCCTCCGGGTCGACTGGGGACCGGGCACGGCCGAGGGCGCCTCCGACGCCACGGTCCTGGAGAAGCTCCGCCGGGCCGAACTCCCGCTGGTCGTCCCGCCGCTGCCGCTCCTCACCAAGGCGGTCGACGCCCGCTTCACCTTCCACTTCGCCAGCAACGCCGCCCTGGAGACCAACTGCGCGATCGCGGACGTACGGAAGGACTCCGCCGAGATCTGGGCCTCGCTCAAGGCGCCGATCGTCGCCCAGGAGCAGATCGCCCTCAAGCTCGGCCTGCCGCCCACCGCCGTCCGCGTCCACGTCACCGAGGGCGGCGGCTCCTTCGGCCGCAAGCTGTTCTCCGACGCCGCCCAGGAGGCCGCCGAGATCTCCAAGGCCATGGGCAAGCCGGTGAAGCTGATGTGGCACCGTACCGACGACTTCCGCCAGGGCCGTACGCACCCGATGTCCACCTCCCGGGTCCGGGCCACGTACGCGCTCGGCGAGGTCCTCACGTACGAGCAGCGCCACACCTCCGTGGCCACCGACTTCGGGCACGGCGTCGGCGAGGTCCTCACGGCGGAGGCGGCACGGCTGCCCGTCGCCGACGCCACCTTCTCCGAGACGATGTTCCAGCTCACCCAGATCAGCCCCTACCACCTCGGCGTCACCACCCAGCTCCTCGCCGAGACCGACAAGGGCTTCAACACCGGCTCCATGCGGAACATCTACTCGCCCAACGTCCGCTGCGCCCAGGAACTCGTCATGGACGAGCTGGCCGAGCGGACGGGGCAGGACGGGTACGCGATGCGGCGCCGGCTCCTCAAGGACGCGCGGGCCCGCGCCGTCCTCGACAAGGTCGCCGAGGTGGGGAAGTGGGGCCGGAGCATGCCCGCCGGCACGGGCCAGGGCATCGCCGTCCACACCGAGTACCACTCCGCCGTCGCGATCCTCGCCGAGATCGACTGCAGGCCCGGGACCACCGGGCGGAAGATCCCGGGCGCGTACACCGGGCCGCGCGTGACCAGGGTCGTCTGCGCCGTCGACGTCGGCCTCGCGGTCAATCCGCGCGGCCTGGAGGCCCAGATGATGGGCGGCATCGCCGACGGCATCGCCCTCACCCTGACGTCCGGACTCCACCTGAGCGAGGGGCACTTCCTCGAAGGCAGCTGGGACCAGTACTTCTACACCCGGCAGTGGAACACCCCGCCCGAGCTGGAGATCATCGTGATGCCGCCGAGCGGCGACAAGCCGGGTGGTGCGGGGGAGCTGGCGGTCGCCGGCGCCATGGCCGCCGTCGCCTGCGCCTACGGCCGGGCCACCGGCACGATGCCGACGGTCTTCCCCGTCAACCACGCCGAGCCGCTCGCCTTCACGCCCCTGCCGACCGTCCCGCCCGTCCCGGCCTCGCCCACCGACGGCCGCGACCGCACCGTCTGAGACCTGGAGCCCCCGTGCCGCAGCACACCTTCATCCTGAACGGCAAGGCCGTCACCGCCGACGTCGAGGGCGACGTCCGGCTCCTCTGGGTCCTCCGGGACGTCCTCGGCGTCACCGGCCCCAAGTACGGCTGCGGGGTCGGCGTTTGCCGGGCCTGTACGAGCCACCTCAACGGCAAGGCGTTCACCCCCTGCGCCGTGCGCGTCGACGACGTGGCCCCCACCGACGAGATCACCACCATCGAGGGCCTCCCGGACACCGTCGGCGCCGAACTCCACCCCATGCAGGAGGCCTGGCTCGACCTCGACGTCGCCCAGTGCGGCTTCTGCCAGCCGGGCCAGATCATGGCCGCGGTGGCCACCGTCCGCCGGGCGCGCGAGGCGGGACGCGAGGTCACCGAGGCCGACCTCGACACCATCCGCAACATCTGCCGGTGCGGCACCTACCACCGCATCCGGCAGGCCGTCCTGGAGGGCGCGCGCCGGATGGAATGAGACGGGTTCGCACCAGGAAGGGGCCGAACCGCTCGGCCGGGTCGTCCAGGACGACGAGGTCCCGGTCGTCTTCGTCGACCCGGCCCGAGTCCGAGTCCGGGTCCGGGTCCGGGTCCGTACGCGTCAGGGCGTCGACTGGAGCAGGGCCAGCGTGGACTCCAGTTCCTTCCGCGTCAGGCGCGCGGCCTCCTCCGGGTCGGCCGCCTCCACCGCCCGGACCACGTCGGCGTGGGCGTCCTCGCCGTGCCGCAGGTCCGTGCCCCGGAGCCCGAGCAGGTCCAGGAGCTCGATCAGGCCCTCGCGGAGCACCGGTGCGAACTCCCCGAACAGATCGGTCAGGACCGGGTTGCGGGCCGCGGCCACGATCGCCGCGTGCAGGGCGATGTCGGCGTCCACGAAGGCCGCGTCGTCGCCCTCGGCGGCCGTCCGCCGTCCCGCCAGCGCCTCCCGCATCGCCGTCACGTCCTCCTCGGTCCGGCGCAGCGCCGCGAGGCGCGCCGCCTCCACCTCGACCAGCATCCGCACCTCGTACACGTCCGTCACCGCCGCCCTGCGCAGGCGGGTCGGCCAGTCCTCCGTCGGCCGGGTCGCGGTCACGAAGACGCCCGCGCCCTGCCGGGGCTGCACGAGCCCCGCGCCCGCCAGGGCCCGCAGCGCCTCGCGGACCGTGGAGCGCCCCACGCCCAGCTCCTTGGCGAGCGTCGTCTCGCCGGGGAGTTTCGTGCCGACCGGCCAGTGGCCCCGGACGATCTGCTCGCGCAGTCGCTCGGCCGCCTGTTCGACCAGGGGGCTGGGGCGCAGGGCATCGAGCGGCATGGGGTCACCTGTTCCTCTCATGGCCCGGACGCGGTCTCTCCGCCGGTCCGGATCGCGCGGGCGCGCCCCCGGATCACGGGAGCGCTGCCGAGGAATCTACCCGAACTTGTCTGAGGAGTACTTGTCTGAGGAGCTGAGGAGTGAGTACGGTACCCGCCATGATCCACAACCCCCAGCGCCCCAGCCCCATGCCGTACCACCGCTACCGCCCTTTCCAGGACCGCGTCCACGTCCCCGAGTTCGACCGCCGCTGGCCCGCCGCCCGCCTGGAGCGCGCCCCGCTCTGGGTCCCCGTCGACCTCCGCGACGGCAACCAGGCGCTCGCCGAGCCCATGGACACCGACCGCAAGCGCCGCTTCTTCGACCTGCTCGTCCGCACCGGCTTCAAGGAGATCGAGGTCGGCTACCCCTCCGCCAGCCGCGCCGACTTCGACTTCGTCCGCCACCTCGCCGGACTCGTCGCCTCCGGAGCCGTCCCCGACGACGTCACCCCCGTCGTCTTCACCCCGGCCCGCCCCGAACTCATCGAGCGCACCTTCGAGGCCATCGACGGCCTGCCCCGCGCCGTCGTCCACCTCTACATCGCGACCTCGCCCGTCTGGCGCGAGACCGTCCTCGGCCGCGACCGCGCCGAGGTCCGGCGCACCGTCCACGAGGCCGCCACGCTCATGGCGCGGCTCGCCGAGGCCCGCCCCGGCGCCGACATCCGCTTCCAGTTCTCCCCGGAGACCTTCAACCTCACCGAACCGGACTACGTCCTGGAGCTCTGCGACGGCCTCACCGCCCTGTGGGACGCGAGTCCCGACCGGCCGGTCACCCACAACCTGCCCGCCACCGTCGAGATCGCCACCCCCAACGTCTACGCCGACCAGGTCGAGTACGTGCACCGCCACCTCGCCCGCCGCGACTCCGTGATCCTCTCCGTCCACCCCCACAACGACCGCGGCACCGGAGTCGCCTGCGCCGAACTCGCCGTCCTCGCCGGCGCCCAGCGCGTCGAGGGCTGCCTCTTCGGCAACGGCGAACGCACCGGCAACGTCGACCTGGTGACCCTCGCCCTCAACCTCTACGCCCAGGGCGTCGACCCCATGCTCGACCTCTCCGACATCGACGCCGTCCGGGACGTCGTCGAGCACTGCAACCGGCTCCCCGTCCACCCCCGTCACCCCTACGCCGGCGAGCTCGTCCACACCGCCTTCTCCGGCACCCACCAGGACGCCATCAGCAAGGGCCTCGCCCGGCACGCCAAGGACGCCGCCGAGGCCGGGATCCCGCCGGAACTCGCCCCCTGGAACGTGCCCTACCTGCCCGTCGACCCCGCCGACCTCGGCCGCGGCTACGAGGCCGTCATCCGTGTCAACTCCCAGTCCGGCAAGGGCGGAGTGGCCCATCTGCTCCGCACCCACCACGGCCTCGACCTGCCGGAGCGGATGCGCCCGGACGTCTCCCGCGCCGTCCAGGCGGTGACCGACGACACGGGCCGCGAAGCCACCCCCGACGACCTGCACGCGATCTTCCGGACGGCCTACCTGGAGCCCGGCCGGGGCGCCGGCCCCGTCGCCCTGGAATCCTGGAGCACCGACCGCGACGCGTCGGGCGACCACCGCTTCAGCTGCGTCCTGCGCGTCGGCGACCGCACCGCACCGGCGGAGGCAAGGGCAACGGACCGCTCGCCGCCCTGACCGACGCCCTCGCACGGGCCGAAGTCCCCGTCGACGTACTCGACTTCGCCGAGCACTCCGTCACCACCGGCAGCGCGGGCGAGGCCGCCGCCTATGCCGAGTGCCGGGTGGGGGACCGCACCGCCTGGGGCGCGGGCCTGGACACCTCGGTCCTCACCGCCTCCGTGCAGGCCGTCCTCTCCGCCGTGAACCGGGCGTACGCGACGCCGTGAACCGGGCGTACGCGACGTGAGGCAGCCCCCGCCCCCGTGCCGGCAGCCCCGCCGCCCGTCCTCCCCGCCGAAGCCGCCACCCTCGTCCGCGAGGGCAACCCCCTCCTGAGCGACGTCACACGCTGCTCCCGCGCGGGGGCCGGGCCCCCGCGCGGGACCCCGTGGTCCGGAACGGGGGCGGGCTACGCCGACGAGTCCGCCGTCAGCTTCTTCCGTACCACGGAGAGGTACTCCGCCACCGCGTCCCGGTTCCGGGTCAGGCAGCGGATCCGGTCGTCCATCCGGTCCCGTTCGTTCTCCAGGGTCTCCAGCATCTCCGGGGTCGCGTCGGGGAAGTGGATGACCCTCGGCTTGTTCAGGCACGGGAGGATCTGCCTGATGATCCGGGTCGGCAGGCCGGCGTCGAGCAGGCCCCGGATCTGCATCACCCGGTCCACGTTCGCCTCGTCGTAGACCCGGTAGCCGTTCGGCAGCCGGTCCGCGACGATGAGACCCTGCTCCTCGTAGTACCGCAGCAGTCTGCGCGGTGTTCCGGTGCGCTCGGACAGTTCGCCGATCCGCATGGGAAGCCCCCTCCAAAGAATCGCTTGACCTTCACATCAATGTGAGGGTTCGAGCATACGGACATGACCCACGACACGACAGTGGCGGCCGGTCCCGCCACCCCCGCACACCCCGAACCCCGCCCCGCCTCCGGCCGGTTGCCCCTTCCAGCACTGCTCGCCCTCGCCACCGCCGTCTTCGTCACCAGCCTCACCGAGACCCTCCCGGCCGGGGTCCTGCCCGGCATGAGCGCCGACCTCGGCGTCGGCGAGGCCGCAATGGGCCAGTCGGTCACCGGCTACGCCCTCGGCACGGCCCTCACCGCCGTCCCCCTGGCCGCCCGCACCGCCGACTGGCGCCGCAAGCGCCTGCTGCTCACCTCGATGGCCGGCTTCGCCGCCGCCAACACGGTCACGGCGGTCTCCTCCTCGTACGCCCTCACCATGGGCGCCCGGTTCCTCGCCGGGGTCGCCGCGGGCGTCGCCTGGGCCCTGCTCGCCGGCTACGCCCGTCGCCTCGCCCCGGCGCACCTCCAGGGCCGTGCGGTCGCCGTCGCGATGACAGGCATCCCGCTCGCGCTCTCCCTCGGCGTCCCGGCCGGGACCTTCCTCGGCGAGGCCGTCGGCTGGCGGGCCGCCTTCACCGCCATGACCGTGATCGCCGTCGTGCTCCTCGGCTGGATCGCCCTCGCCGTCCCCGACCTGCCGGGCGAACCGCGCGGCGGGCGCGCCCCGGTCGCCCGCACCCTGAAGACCCCGGGCGTCCTCCCCGTCCTCGCCGTGACCGTCACCCTCGTCCTGGCCCACACGGTCCTCTACACCTACGTCGCGGCCTACCTCGACCACCTCGGCCTCGCCGGCTCCACCGGCCTCGTCCTGCTGGTCTTCGGTGCCGCCTCGCTCGCCGGGATCTGGTTCACAGGCCGCCACATCGACCGCAGGCTCCGGAGCCTGACCCTCGCCGGAACGATCCTCTTCGCCGTCGCCGCGGCCGCGTTCGCCGTCCCCGCGGCGAGCACCGCCCTGGTCCTGGTGGCCGCCGCGCTCTGGGGCTTCGGCTGGGGCGGCGCGCCCACCCTCCTACAGACGGCCGTCGCGGAGGCGGGCGGTGACGACGCCGACACCGCGCAGACGATGCTGGTCAGCCTCTGGAACGCGGCCATGGCGGCGGGCGGCGTCGCGGGCGGCCTCCTCCTCGGCCGGCTCGGCGCCGGCGCCCTGCCGTGGAGCGTCCTCGTGCTGCTCGTCCCGGTGGTCGCCATGGTGGCCGGCGCCCGCGCCCACGGCTTCCCGGCCCGCGCCCACGGCTTCTCCGCCCGCGGGTGACCGACACCCGTCCCGCCGCACGCACGGAGGCCCCCCACCGCGGTCGGTGGGGGGCCTCCGTACGTCTCGCGCCGGGTCAGGCGGCCGGCGGCACCCGGGACGGGCGGCCCGTGCCGCGCGTCAGGACGTAGCCGCCGATGCCCGCGAGCGCGGCCAGGACGCCGCCCGCGAGGGTCCAGATCCAGCGGTCGGACCACCAGCCGGAGGACCAGCCGTCCTCCGGGGCCGCCGCCTCGACGGCGGTGGTCCGGCCGGCGTCCTCGTCCGCCTTCGCCTGGTCGGCGGTGGTCGCCCCCGGGACGAGCGGCGCGGCGAGCGCGCCGTCCGTGGCGTAGGCGCCGCCCCCGTCGAGGACGTCGGCCCCGATCCGCGCGGTGAACGGCTGGCCGAGGTCCTCGTCCGGGCCGCCGGTGACGGTCAGCCGGACGTAGTAGCTGCCGGGCAGCGGGTCGTTCGCCCAGGCGTCGGCCGAGGCCCGGACCGGGCGCAGCACACAGGCCAGCTCCACGGTCGAGGCCTCCTTCGCCGCCGTGCGGGACTGCATCCCGTACATGCACGGCTGACGCCGCCGCAGCCCGTCGTACACGTCGATCCGCCAGGTGGCGGGCCCGTGCCGCAGCGCCGCGTCGGGCAGCGTGACCGTGGCCCGCACGGTCGGCCGCTCCCCGGTGTCGGCCGGGAACACCCAGTACAGGTAGTCACCCGTGGCGGCCTGCGCCGTGGCCTGCTGCCCCGGGAGGAACCGGGCGGCGGTACGGAAGGTGGTGCCGGCCTCCGTGGGCCCGGCCTCATCGGAGGAGGAGGCCGAGGGACTGGGCGAGTCGGCCAGGGCGGCCGGGGCCGCGAGGCCGAGCAGGGCGGCGCCCGCGAGCGCGGCCGTGGCGAGCATGCGTACGGTACGCATCAGTTGGTCCTCCAGACAGCGACGCGCCAGCGGGACAGCCAGCCCCAGAGCAGACCGGCCAGGAAGCCGGCGAGCACCAGCACGCCGAGCAGCCACCAGCCGCGGCCGAGACCGAACGAGGCGACGTCCGACGCGGTCGACGGGCCGTCGACGACGTCCACCGTCAGCTCGACCGGCATGCCCGGCGTCGTCTTGACCGACGGGGGAGCGGAGAAGGAGTTGCTGACCTGGAGGCAGACTGTCTCGGCGGCTGGCTTGGCGTCCCCGGGGCCGTCGTCGGCCTCCGGCTTCGGGTAGCGCAGTCCGGTCGAGATCACGTCCGTGCGTCCGTCGCCCGCCTCGGAGCCGCGGACGATCTCCCGGCCGTGGAGCGTGACGGCGCGCAGCAGCACCCCGTAGTCGTTGTTGACGGCCCGGTCGGCCGACACGCTGACGGAGGCGCGCAGTTCCTGGCCGGGCAGCAGGTCCACCCGGTACCAGCGGTGCTCGCCGAAGGACTCGCGGTCCGTGTAGAGGCCGGGCTTCAGCTGCGGTGCCTTGTCGCACCGCACCGCGCCCTGGGTGGCCACGGGGGTGACCACCGGGTCGGCCGCGCGGTCGACCAGCTGCCGGACGCGGCGGGAGAGCTCCTCGGTGCGGTGGACCGAGGTGTACGTGCCTCCGGTCGCCTCCGCGATGCAGGTGAGCTGCTGCCGGGTCTTGGCGTCCGGCACCAGGCCCAGGGTGTCGATGACGAGGTGGATGCCCTTCGCCGCGATCTCCCGCGCCACCTGGCACGGGTCGAGCGGGGCGCAGGTGTCCTCGCCGTCCGTGATGAGCACGATCCGCTTGGTCGCCCCGTCCTCGCCGAGGTCGTCGGCCGCGCCGAGCAGTGCCGGACCGATCGGGGTCCAGCCGGTCGGGGCCAGGGTGGCCACCGCGGTCTTGGCCTCGGTGCGGTCGAGCGGGCCCACCGGGTAGAGCTGCCGGGTGTCCTTGCAGCCCCGCTTGCGGTCCTGCCCCGGATAGTCGGCGCCGAGCGTGCGGATGCCGAGCCGCACCTCCTCGGGCACCGCGTCGAGGACCTCGTTGAAGGCCTGCTTCGCCGCGGCCATGCGGGACTTGCCGTCGATGTCCTTGGCCCGCATGGAGCCGCTGACGTCGAGGACCAGCTCGACCTTGGGGGATTCCTTCGCCACCGGCTCGTCGGCGGCCGCGCTCGTCGGCAGGAGCACGGCGCTCAGGGCGGCGAGCAGTGCGCAGGCCCCGGTCGCCAGCCGTTTTCTCGTGATCATCGCCGGATCGTATTGATGATCGTCCGACAAACCAAAACCGGGGTGGGGCTCATGGCCCCGGCTCACGCCCCCTGGCTGTTGAGGAAGCCGATGAGGCAGGCCCCCCACCAGCCGGTCTGGCTGACGGTCGCGGCGAAGCCCGAGCGGACGAGCAACCGGCGCGGGACGGTGCCGGTGCGGTGGCTCTCCAGGAGCTGGCCGAGCCGGTGTGCCCACAGGCCGTTGAGGGTGACGGCCACGACGAGGCCCAGCTTGACCAGGGTCAGCGGGGAGTGGAGGTCGGGGCGGAGGAAGAGACCGGAGACGACGAGCCCGCCGAGCCCGGCCCAGATCGGCGTCTGGAGGGCGACGGCGGTGTCGAGGACGGCGGCCAGCGGCCGCTTCCCGGTCAGCCAGAGCACGGCGAGCCAGTCGACGGCGAGCACCGAGCCGAGTCCGACGACGAGGAAGGCGACGTGGAAGAAGCGGGCCACCGTCAGCAGGGAGGCGTCCGCGTGGACGTGTCCGGCGGTCCAGCAGGCTGCCGCGATACCGGCGGTGGCGACGAGCCCGAGGGCGGTGAGGAGCCAGGAAGGGGTGAGCTCCTGCGCGGGTCTGGACATGAGTTGATCTTCCGGACGTAAGAACGACATAACTTAGGTAAGGCGAAGCTAAGTGTCGTTTGTGTGCACGTCAAGTGTGTGTGGTGCACGTCCCAGCCCCCGGAAGGGCTGGTCAGCGGTGCTCCGGACCGGGGAACTCGGGCCCGCACCCGGCGTCCCGGGCCGAGCGCCGGTTCCCGTGGGCCGGCCTCGCCGATCCAGCCCGCGATCGCGCGCCCTCCCGCGTCACAGGCGACGTGAGGTCTTGGACGGGCGCGGGCCGGACGGCTGGGTCACGCCGGGAGAACTCCGTCGGTGAAGACGCCGCGCAGGCTGGTACACGCATCCGCGACGGCTTCGGTGGCCTTCGTGAAGGCGTCGGTCTCGGTGAAGAACCCGTGGTACATGCCGCGGTACCGGCGGTGCCGCACCGGGACGCCCGCTGCCCCGAGCCGTCGCGCATACGCCTCGGCGTCGTCGCGCGGGCAGTCCACTTCCGCGGTGATGACGTGGGCGGGGGCGAGACCGGCGAGGGTCGCGGCCTTGAAGGGCACCGCGAGTGAGCCGGGAGTAATACCGCCGTCGCCCACGTACTGACGCCAGAACCACTGCGCGTCGGCGGTTCCCATCAGGGGGGGGCGTCCGCGAACTCGGTCCAGGACGGGCGCGCGAAAGAGTCGTCCACCGCCGGGTAGACGAGGACCTGGAGCGCGGGCTGGGGCAGCCCGCGGTTGCGCAGGTCGAGGCAGAGCGACGCCGCCAGACCTCCACCGGCCGAGTCGCCGCCGACCGCGATGGGGCGGCTGTCGATGCCGAGGCGGTCCGCGTTCTCGACGAGCCAGGTGTGGGCCGTCCTGGTGTCGTCGACGGCGGCGGGGAACGGATGCTCGGGGGCCAGCCGGTAGTCGACCGAGACCACGACGCACTCGGCGTGGTGGCTGAAGAGACGGCACACCTCGTCGACGCCGTCCAGGCTGCCGGCCGTGAAGCCCTCGCCGTGGAGATAGAGCAGGCAGGGCACCCGCCCGCGCTGCGCGGTGGCCGCCCGGACCGGATCGAGCGCACTGCGGTCGCGACCGCTCGGAAGGATGATGGGGGCATGGAAGGGCTACCGTTCATTCCTCCCTCCGAGGCGGACGAAGGTGGGCACCTCGGCCCGCCCCCGGCCGCCTTCGCCCTGCTCGCCGCAGACGGAGTGCTCGTCGGGTGGAGCCGTGAGGCCGAGGCCCTCCTGGGATATCCGGCTTCGCAGGTGCTGGGGCGCCGGGCGGCGGACCTGATCGCAACCTCGCACGCCGATCGCGGCAGATCGGAAGAGTCGCGGTCGGACCAGCGGCTGCGGCTCGACGGGACGCGCAGTGCCGTCGTGGACGTGCGCCACCGCAGCGGAGACACCGTACGTGTGGCGGTGACTCTGCATCCCCTGGCCCCCGCCTCCGACGGGGTCTCCTCCGGCCGGGCCCCCTCCGCCGTCCTCATGGCGGCTGAGCTGGAGGGACTTCGCTGGTGGGAGACCCGACAGGCGATGCTGCAGGGGCTCGTCACCCAGTCGCCGGTGACACTGACCATCTACGGTCCCGGCGCGCGCCTCCTGTGGGCCAACGCATCCAGTGTCCGGGAGCTCGGCGGCGACCTCACGGCACTGCTCGGCCGCTCCATGACCGAACTCTTTCCCGGCGATGTCCTCACCACCCAGCATCTGGCGCCGCCGGAGGACCTCGTCCAACAGATCCTCGAAACCGGTGAGCCGGTCATCGACGTGCATTTCCGGGGGCGCTCCCCGGCCGACCCGCGGCGCGAGCACGTCTGGTCCTCGTCCTATTTCCGCCTGCTGGACGGCCGGGGAGAGCCGGTGGGCGTGTGCGAACAGTCCATTGACGTCACCGACCACTACCGTGCGCAGCAGCGCCTCGCGCTCCTCGCGGAGGCCGGCGCGCGGATCGGGTCGACGCTGGACCCGTCCGGAACGGCAGCGGAGCTCGCCAAGATCGCCGTGCCGCAGTACGCCGACGCCCTGCTCGTCGACGTAGTGGCAGAAGTGCTCGAGGGAGCGGAACCGAAGCCCGTCACGGCATGGGACCTCGTACGCGTGGCGGATTCCGACGGGGAGCCCTCCCGGGTGGGCGAGCGGGTCGCGTACGCTGCCGGATCGTCGCAGGCCGAGAGCCTGGCCAGGGGCCGGTCGACCACGGACGCCGTGGTGGCGCCGACACGGCTGTACGTCCCGCTGATCGTGCGGGAGACGCCCTTGGGCCTGGTCACCTTCGTGCGGGGCGACGACTCGGAACCCTTCGACGACGGCGATCGGGCAGTGGCCGAGGAGCTGGCGTCGCGGACCGCCGTGTGCATCGACAACGCCCGGCGGTACCGCCGGGAGCGCACCGCCGCGTTCACGCTCCAGCGCAGCCTGCTGCCACGATCGCTGCCCGAGCTGAGCGCGGTCGAGGCGGCGAGTCGCTACCTGCCGGCCGACAGCCACCTCGGCGTCGGCGGAGACTGGTTCGACGTCATTCCGCTTTCCGGGGCACGTGTCGGACTCGTCGTGGGGGACGTGGTCGGCCACGGACTCGGGGCCGCTGCCACCATGGGGCGCTTGCGCGCGATGGTGCGCACCCTGGCCGAGCTGGACCTCGCGCCCGACGAACTCCTGGCCCGGCTGAACGATCAAGTCGGCAAGGACGCGTCGGACCAGGACGGGAAAGGCGCGGACGGCGGTGGCGCCGTCGGAGCGACGTGCGTCTACGGGATCTACGATCCGGCTTCCCGGACGAGCACCTGGGCGGCGGCGGGGCACCTGCCGCCTGCTGTGGTGCAGCCGCACGGCCCCGTCAGCTTCCTACGTCTGCCACCGGGGCCTCCTTTGGGCGTGGGGCGGCTTCCCTACGAGGGCGCGGAGGTGGAGCTCGCCGAGGGAAGTCTGGTCGTCCTGTTCACCGACGGCCTCGTGGGGGCCCGGGGGAAGGGCATCGACGTGGGGTTGGACCGGTTGGCGGCCGTACTCGGCGAGCAGCGGGGATCGTCGTCCGACCGACTGTGCGCCCAGATCGTCGCGGAGCTGGCAGCGGACCAGGTGCAGGACGACGCGACGCTCCTCGTCGTGCGCACCCGTGCGCTGGGGGCGCGTCAAGTGGCGACCTGGGAGCTGCCCCCGGATCCCGCGCTCGTCGCACGCGCACGTGCGATGGCCGCGGAACAGCTGGGGCGGTGGGGGCTGGACGATCTGGTCTTCACCACGGAACTGGTGGTCAGCGAACTGGTCACCAACGCGATCCGTCACGCCTCCGGCCCGATCGGTCTGCGGTTGATCCGGGACCGTTCTCTCATCTGTGAGGTCTCCGACTCGCAGCACACCTCACCGCACGCCCGTTACGCCGGCAGCGACGAGGAGGGAGGACGCGGACTGTTCATGGTCGCCCAGCTCACCGAGCACTGGGGGACGCGCTACATGCCGGCGGGGAAGACGATCTGGGCGGAACAGGCCTTGCCCGTGGCTTGACGGCCGCGAGCCTCCCCGCGTGGGAGCTCACGGCCTCTCCGTGCGCATGGTTCATGGCGTGCGCAGGCGTACGGCCAAGGCGGCGATGTCATCGTCGAGGCTGCCTCTGCTGTGACGGAGGAGGTCGTGGTGCAGGGCCGTGAGCAGATCACGGGGAGGTGTGGGGAGCTGTCGACGCATCCACTCTGTCAACGGGAAGAACTCACCGTCCCGTGCGCGGGTTTCGGCGATCCCGTCCGTATAGAGGAGGAGAAGCTCGCCGGGAGCGAAGTCGAAGGCGTCCGCACGGTACTGGTCACCGATCAACTCCGCGAGGCTGAGCAGGGGCGACGGGGCGGACGGTTCGAGGATGCGCACGTTCTTCAGGCTGTGGATCAACGGCGGGGGGTGTCCGCAGTTGACGATGGTGATGCGACTGCCTTGATGCGGGATCTCGACGAGCAGCGCGGTGGCGAAGCGTTCCATCGGTGCCTCGGGTGGATGGGCGGCGTTGTGCCGGGCGCAGCTGGCGTCGAGCCTGCGGGCGATGTCGGCCATGGAGGCCTCGCCGTGTGCCGCCTCCCGGAAGGCGTTGACGATCGCCGCGGCCGCCCCCACTGCCGGCAGGCCTTTGCCCCGCACGTCGCCGATGAGCAGCCGTACCCCGTACGGCGTGTCGACCACCTCGTAGAAGTCCCCGCCGATGCGGGCTTCCGCGGCGGCCGCGAGGTACAGCGATTCGATCTCGACGTTCCGGAAACGGTGCGGCAGGGGCCGCAGCACCACCTGCTGGGCCGCGTCGGCGACGAGCCGTACCTGGAAGAGGGTGCGCTCCCGCTGAAGCCGGACATGGCTTCCGTATGCTGCGGCCACGGTGACCGCGACGATCCCCCCGCACGTCCACCACGTCCCCAGATCGGGGAAGACGAGGCTGAGGCCGATCATCAGGAAGAGGCAGACGGTCCCGAGCAGGACGGTCGGGAGGACCGGCCACATGGCGGCGGCCAGAGCCGGCGCCGCGGGCAGGAGGCGGCTGAAGGCCATCTCCGGCGGGGTGGCGTAGGCCAGGCCGGCGATCACGACGGTCAGAATCACCGGCGACAGCCGCACAAGCCTGCCGTAGCCGTAGCTCCGACGGAGCCGCGGCCGTCCGGACTCGATCATGAATCCCAGAGTATCCGCGAGGGGCGCGCTCAGCGACGTGACGAGCGGGCTCCGCGTGGGGCAGAGCACGCCTGCCGGCTCGCGAGAGCGCGACCGTGTGATGCGCCAGTGGCGCCGTAGGGCCCGGGGAACGTCACGGATGGTGAAAAACGAATACCAAGAGCATCCCTTTTGTCGCGTCGGGCTCATGGGCGGACGGCGTGGTGTTCAGCTCGGCCCTCTCGGGCCTCGCGCCGGGGAGCGTTCGCCTGCCCGAAGGGAGCGGTCGGGTCGCACGGGCGCTGCCGGGACGAGGTGCCCGGGCGCAGCCGCAGCGCCCGGGCAGGAGGTTCGGGCGGCGGTCCGACGGGTGCGGCGGGAGCCCGCAGAAGGTGGAACAGCAGGCTCGGGACGGACGCCGGGACCTGTCCCCCGAGGACACCGAACCGGTCCCCGGTAGGCATCGAGCGAGCTGCAAGGGCCGGCCGCGGGCAAGGAACTCAACCGCTATGAGGTGAGCGGAGGGGGCTATGGTGTCGAAGACTCAGGAACGGTCTGTCCCGACTCTGGTCCGGGCATCGTCGAGAAAGCCCTGGCCATCTGCAACGGGACGTTTCCGTGACGTACATCCTCCTTACCGTCGGCGCCGTCAGCCCCGAGACCATGGGCGTCGCACTCGCTGGAAGCCTTGGTACCGCGGTCGGTGATGTGGACGTGGCCGATCCTGACGGCGACCCCGACCTCCGGAACTGGGATGCGCCCGTCTCGTGCGAACACCGTGCGGTCCACGGTGACATCGCGTGGTCGCTGAGCATCTACGTCCAGGGCGAAGCGGCCGATCAGCCGCTCGAGTCCGAGCTTGCCGCGGCGTTTGCGAAGGCGGCCACGACGACAGTCCTGTACCCCGCGGCCGAAGCACTTCCGAGCGCTTATTGGGCGGTGACGCCGGACGGCCTTCTCACGCGTGCCCGGCTCGAACTCTCCGACGACGAGCCCCCTCTCTACGAGGTCACCGCCGTCGAGGCGCCGGTGCCGCAGCTGCCCCGGGCGATCGTGACGAGGTTTGCCGAGATCGTGCGGGAACAAAAGCCGGACACTCCTGTGGCCGAGGCCTTTGCGGCATCGGTGGAGCAGGTGCGGCAAGCGGCCTCGGGCCCGGCGCGGCTTGCCCGGGACGACGACACGGGCAGTCCCGTCTGGTCCGCCAAGGGCAACCTGGTCGTATGGGAGCGGGTCATCAGGCAGCTGGAATCCGGGTGGGCGCCATCCGGGTGGTATCCGGCCGACCTCTATCGAGAACGGTTGGAAGCCCGCGACGAGCTCGCCGGCATCGGTGCCCGACTGCCTCGCGAGGTCACCGAGCTGCTTGACAAAGCTCTGGAGGAACTGGACAGCCGGTTTGCCGCGGCAACAGCCGAAGACCCGTCGGGAAGCCTTCGCAGGGAGCTGACCGGTGCGTCTGAACAGACCCCGGTCGGCTGGTGGTGGCATCGCCGCCCGGATCCCACACCGTGGGAACGGGCCTGACTCCGTGCAGACCGGTCTGGTCTTGCCTTCACGGCAACGGTGCAGGCCCGGTGCGCGAGGGGAAGCGCGTTCCGGGCCTGCCGCCACGGACCGGGGAGCGGTCAGCGAATCTTCACGGTGGCGCAGGTGAACGTCGTGTCCTGGAGCAGCGCGGGAGTGACGGCGACGCCGGTCAGGTGCTCGGCCAGAGCGAACGCCGCCGGCGAGGACAGATCCGTCTCCGGATCGTCGTCGTCGAAGTGGAAGCCGATCCGTCGCATGACGTCGAGGAGTTCGTCGGGTGCGGTGCCCCAGCGGTCCTCCGGGAACATGGGGTCGAAGCACAGGCGCAGGACCTGGTCCTCCGCCCAGAGGAACGTGCCGACGCCGTTGATGTTGACGAAGTGGGAGACCCAGCCCGCCCCCGCGGAGGCCGGCAGTGCTTGTTCCTCGGTGACCCCGAGGTAGCCGTTGGGTTCGATCAGCAGTGTCCAGGTGCCCACCGTCGTCATGGCGACCAGCTGTCGGTCCCCCTCCTCCAGGTCGTACTGGGCGAAGGCGGCGTCGACGACTGCGGCGATGCCCTGAAGGGGTGCTTCCGGTCGTCCTTCGAGCCGGGACATCAGCTCAGTGGGCGACAGCCCCCGTACCAGGGTGAAGCAGTACGCCTCGGCGATGTCTGGAAAGTCGTCCTCGAACCACGCGTAGTCCGCTCCGGTCTTCGTCATGCCGCCCATCCTCGCCCCTGCGTCCGACAGCGGAGGAGGCCCGGACGTCAGCGGGCGGGTACGCGGCGCCCCTAACGGTGCTCGGGGTTCTCGAAGTCGAAGCGGCAGCCGGCGTCCCACTCGGAGCGCTGGTTGCCGTGCGCCGGGATGCCGCCGGCGTCCTTGAGCATCCGGGCGAGGTGGAGCAGGTTCCACGTCATGAACGTGGTGTTGCGGTTGGTGAAGTCGTTCTCCGGGCCGCCCGAGCCCTCGTCCAGGTACGACGGCCCAGGACCGGCCGGGCCGACCCAGCCCGCGTCCGCCTGCGGCGGAATGACGTATCCGAGGTGCTGGAGGCTGTAGAGGACGTTCATCGCGCAGTGCTTCGCGCCGTCCTCGTTGCCGGTGATCAGGCAGCCGCCCACACGACCGTAGTAGGCGTACTGGCCGTGCTCGTTGAGGATCGAGGAGCAGGCGTAAAGCCGCTCGATGACCTTCTTCATGACTGAGGAGTTGTCACCCAGCCATACAGGCCCAGCCAGCGTGAGGATGTCTGCGGCCATGACTTTGGAGTAGACGACCGGCCACTCATCGGTTTCCCAGCCGTGCTCCGTCATGTCCGGCCAGACGCCGGTCGCGATGTCGATGTCCACTGCCCTGAGTACCTCGACCTGCACACCCTGGCGCTCCATGATGCCGGTGCTGATGTCGATCAGGCCCTGCGTGTGGCTCCGTTCCGGCGACCGCTTGAGGGTGCAGTTGATCACCACGGCACGCAGGTCGTCATGAGACATGGCGTTGTCAGTCATCGTCGTGCTCCTCCAGGTCGGGTCCGGCAAGACCTGGACCGGGCTCGCGCTCATGACGGGTATCCCCGACCCGGATCGGCCCGTACGGCTCGGGCCAGGCGTCCGACGTCCACCCGTGCTCCGTCGTGTCGGGCCACACCCCGGTCGCGATGTCCGGGTCCACCGGCCGCGCCGACGAGGTCGTCACGCCCTGCGCCTCCATCACCGACCGGCCGCGCCCGATCAGCCCCTCCGTGTTGCCGGCCTCGGGGGAGCGCTTGAGCGTGCGGTTGAGGTGCGGCGCGCTGAGGCCGTCGTACCGGTACGGGGGTGCTGCGGGCGCGGCCATCGGCGGGGTCTCCTCGCTCCGGGGACGGGCCCCGGCCCGGGGCCCGCCCCCAGCCTGCGCACCGGACGGCCCCCGGGCCAGTCCGGTGCGACCGAACGCATGAGGGGCCGGGCGCGTGACCTCAGGCGGCCGAAGCGGACGGATCCTCCGGCTCGGGGTCGGGCAGCGCGCGGGCCCGGACCTGCCGGGAGACCTCCTGATGCGCCCCGGTCGCGAGGATGCGCACCTCGTCCCGGTCGCTGATCTCGGCCCGGATGATGCCGGTGGGGTCGGCGTAGACCGGATGGCCACCGGACCCCGTGAAGGGGGTGCGCTCCACGACCACGACGTCCTGGGTCGTCCCCGTGCCGTCGGAGAACACCAGCTCGTATCGGAGTGGGCTCATCTGTCTGATTTTACGCTTGTCGGACACGCCCACCCGCCGGGGCCACCGCGTCGACCAGGGCGGCCAGGGCCGCCCCGAGGGCCTCGACGCCCGGCCCCGCCGGCCCGCCCGGCTCGCTCATGTACAGATCGCGGCGGATCTCGACCATCAGGGCGCTCACCCGCGGATCCCGGCCGTAGTGCTCCAACGGCACGTACGTCCCGGCGAACGGGCTGTCCGTCCCGACGCCGCCGAACCCGCCGAACGCCTCGCGCGCCGCGTCGAGCAGTGCGGGAGGCGTGTGGAAGGCGTCCGTCCCGAGGCAGACCGGCGGGCGCGGGCCGTCACCGTGCAGCTCGTACGGCAGCCGCTCGGTCGGGTACGAGTGGACGTCGACGATCACGACCCGCCCCGCCACGGCCAGGCGCTCCGCCACGGCCTCCGTCATGGCCCGGGCGTACGGGACGAAGTACCGGTCGAGCAGCGGCGCCGCGTCGAACCCGGCCAGCCGCAGCGCCGCCCGGTGAGTAGTCCGGGTGTAGACCGCGCCCATCCCGACGGCCAGCATCTCCTCGCGCTCGTCCGGGAAGCGCTCCGGGTCGACGACGAGCCGCGAGAGCCCGTTGACGAACCGCCAGGGCGCCGCGCCGGCCGCCGCCGCGGCCACGGCGGCGATCTCCGCCGTGTGGGAGTCCGTGATGTGATCCAGCTCACGCTCCAGCTCCTCGTCGCCGAGCAGGATCCCGGCACGCACCTCCGCGGGCACCTCGCGGGAGGAGTGCGGCACATGGAGGAGGACGGGGGAGTCCGCGGCCCCGGGGAGAAGGCGGAAGGAGGGCGGGGCGGAGGCGGGCACGGCGCGGGACGTGACGGAGGAAGTGTCGGTCATGGGGAGATCCTGCCCCGACCCCGCCCGCGCCGTGGCGAAACCGCTGGTTAGAGTGGTGCGAGGCCGCGCCGCCGCACCAGGCCAGGCGTGAGACCGGGCCGACTGTCGACCACAGGGACCCGTACGACCGCCCCACCCCGTCCCCGACCCGCCCCGGCCACGGCCGCCTGCCCCGGAAACCTCGCATCCCATGAGCACCGACGCCGCTCTGCGGCCCGACACCGCCTCCGACCAGACCTCCGCCGCCCCCCGGGAACCGCGCCTGCCGTGGATCGCCGGCCGGGCCCCGGCCCGGCCCGCGCCCGGCGCCGCCTTCCACAGCGTCAGCGCCGCGACCGCCGCCCTCCTCGGGCTCGTCGCCATCGGCGCCCTCATCCACGAGCCCGTGCTGATACCCCCGCTGGCCGCCAGCGCCGCGCTCGTCCACTGCGCCCCCGCGCTGCCCCTGGCCCAGCCCCGCAGCGTGATCGTCGGCCACCTCCTCGGCGCCGCCGCCGGATACGCCGTGGCGGCCGTCGCCGCGCACGGCAGCGCCTGGGCCGCCGCCCTCGCCGCCGGAGTCACCCTGGCGCTGGCCACACTGGCCCGCACCCCGCACTCGCCGGCCTGCGCGACCGCCGTCGTCATCGTGCTCCAGGCCCCCGCCCCCGGCCGGTTCGTCCCCCTGCTCTTCGGCTCCACGGTCCTGCTCGTGCTGACCGCCTTCGCCGCCTCCCGCATCCGCCGCGCGGCACCGCGATACCCCGCCTACTGGTGGTGAGCCCGGGGGGCCGAGGCCGGACGGGCCGATTCCGCTGAGCGTCGGGGCTCAGTGGTCGACCGTCACCGCCGCGTGGACGGTCTTGCCGTCCGGCCGCGTGTCCACCGTCACCTCGCGGCACAGCCGCAGGACGATCGGCCAGCCGAAGCCGCCGGGCCGCAGTCCCTCAGGGGGCTCGTGGCGCGGCGGCTCCCCGCTGGCGTCGGCCACGGAGACGGTCACCCGGTCGCCGCCGACGGCGATCCCGAACGAGGTCAGGCCGCCCCCGTGGCGGTGGGCGTTCGTGACCAGTTCCGAGGTGACGAGCAGCAGGTCGTCGACCTGGGAGGCCCGCAGCGGGCCGAGGGCCGCGAGCGTGCGGCTGACCAGTCGCCGGGCCTGGGCCGGAGTGAGGAGCGGTGACGGCCCGGCCCTCCCGGCGGCGGCCGGAGAGGCCCCGGCGGTCGTACGGGGCAGGGTTTCGCTCCGGCTGTTCATCGCGGGTCCCTCTCTTCCCGGTGTGTCGAAGGGTGATGGGACACGCTTGCCCGGACATGTCGGACTGATTCCTTTCCGTCCGGTCCGGGGTGGATCGTACGGCTGGGAGGAGTGGGTCCGTGCGGCGGGGGTACGCGGACCGGGACCGCCGAACGGACAAAAGCAGGAGGAGGGTGTCCCCGTGCGGACCGAGGTGGCCGAGGCGACGACGTACGAGACGAGCGGTACGAGGGGGGACCTTCCCGTTCTCGAGGTGCCCCACGAGGTGGCGCCCCGGGACGCGCGCGCCCTGTCGCGGGTGTTCTTCCGCGAACTCGCGGAACGGGAGGAGGGGACGGCCGGGCACCAGTACGTCCGGAACACCCTCATCGAGATGAACATGACCCTGGTGCGCTACGCCGCGGGCCGCTTCCGCGCACGCATCGAGGAACGGGAGGACATCGTCCAGGTCGGCATGATCGGCCTGATCAAGGCGATCGACCGCTTCGACCTGTCCCGCGAGGTGGAGTTCACCACCTTCGCCCTGCCCTACATCATGGGCGAGATCAAGCGGTTCTTCCGCGACACCACCTGGGCGGTCCACGTCCCGCGCCGGCTCCAGGAGGCGCGGGTGGAGCTGGCGAAGGCGACCGACGAGCTGAGCTCGCGGCTCGGCCGCGCACCCCGCGTCGCGGAACTGGCACCCGTCATGGACCTGTCCGAGGAGCAGGTGGTCGAGGCCCAGCTGGCCGCGAACGGCTACCGGTCGGCCTCCCTGGACGCGGCGATCGGCAGCGGTGACGACGAGAACGACGACGCGGCCCTGGCCGACCTCCTCGGCGAGGAGGACCGGGCGCTCGGACTCGTCGAGGACTTCCACGCCCTCGCCCCGCTCGTGGAGGCCCTCGGCGAGCGCGACCGGCTGCTGCTGCACCTGCGCTTCGTCGAGGAGCTGACCCAGACGCAGATAGGCGAGCGCCTCGGCGTGTCCCAGATGCACGTCTCGCGCCTCCTGGCCCGGAGCCTGGGCCGGCTGCGGAAAGGCATGGCCGGGACGCCGGCCGACCGCTGACCGGGGAGGGCACGCCCGGTGGACCGGAGGGTGCCCCGGCCGACTCCTGCCGGACCGACCGGCACGGCGCGCTCCGCGCATCGGAGCGCGCCCCCGGCCGGCGGACTACCGGACCGAGCCGAGGAACGCGCGTGCGTGGGCGACTCCAGGAGCTCCCCGGCCGGGCCCGACTCCACGATCCGGCCGCGATCGAACATCAGGATCCGGTCGGAGACGTCCCGGGCGACCTGCGGCAGGACGCCCCGCCGCAGCCGCAGGCCCGCCCCCCCATGCCGTCCGGGACGCCCGCCGCCTTCGTGTAGGACGCCTCCACCGCGGCGGTCAGCACGCCGACGGTGGCGCCCTTCGCCGCGCAGGACCTCAGGTCGCTCACCCCCTTCGGGTTGCCCCTGCGGACCGTGAGCGCGGTGGGGGAGACGAACTCCGGCTCGGAGAAGAGCACCTTGGCGCAGCGCTCCGGTGTGATCGACATGCCGGCGCTCACCACGTCGATCCGGCCGGCGAGCAGTCCCGGGATCAGCGTGCCGAACTCGGTGAGGGTCGGGCGCAGGTGGTGAGCGGCCCGGCCGCCAGGGCGAGACCGCCGAGGAGCGACGCTCTGGTGAGGAAGCGGCGGCGGTCGAGCGGCGCGGAGCCGCTCATGCGGGCTCTCCCGGGCGGGCGGCGATGAAGGAGGGGCGCCGGACCGGGGTGGCGAAGGGCGCCTCGGGCGCGTTCTCGACGCTGTTGAAGACGAGGAACACATTGCTCCGGGGGTACGGCGTGATGTTGTCGCCCGAGCCGTGCAGGGCGTTGCAGTCGAACCAGGTGGCCGATCCCGCCGGGCCCGTGAAGTGCCGGATGCCGCAGGCGTCGGCGAAGGTGGTGAGCGCCTCGTGGGACGGCGTCCCGGCGTCCTGCATCCGCAGCGACTGCTTGTAGTTGTCCTTGGGCGTCTCGCCCGCGCAGCCGAGGAAGGTGCGGTGCGAGCCCGGCATGATCATCAGACTGCCGTTGGTGGTGTGGTTCGGGGTGAGCGCGATCGAGACCGAGACGGTCCGCATCCGGGGCAGCCCGTCCTCGGCGTGCCAGGTCTCGAAGTCGGAGTGCCAGTAGAAGCCGCTGGCGCCGAAGCCGGGCTTGACGTTGACTCGCGACTGGTGGACGTACACGTCGGAGCCGAGGATCTGGCGGGCCCGCCCCACGATCCGGGGGTCCTCGGCCAGCCTGCGGAAGACCTCGCTGATCCGGTGCACCTCGAAGACGGAGCGGATCTCCTGGGAGCGGGGCTCGACGATCGCCCGCTCGTCCGCCCGGACGACGGGGTCGGCGACGAGCCGGTCCAGCTCGGCGCGGAGCTCGTCGACCTCGGCCGGGGTGACGAGCTCCTCCACCGTGACGAAGCCGTCGCGGTCGTACTCCTCCAGCTCCCGGGCCCAGAAGGGGCCGGGAGTGCCGGGCTCGGACCACACGACGGGGTCCTTGCGGCCGATGAGCTCCTCCCGGGAGCCGCGGGTGGGGTAGAGGTCGACGGGGCGGGTGGGTGCGGAGGTCATGGGGCGGGGTGCTTCCTTTCGCGTACGGAGTCGTCGGGGTACGGGCCGGCCTCAGGCCTGACCGTGGTCGGGTTCCGGTTCGGTGAGGAGCGGGTAGACGCCGTTCTCGTCGTGGTCCTCGCGCCCGGTGACGGGCGGGTTGAAGACGCACAGGCAGCGGAAGTCCCGCTTGACCTTGAGGGTGTGGCGCTCGTGCCCGTCGAGCAGGTACATCGTTCCGGGCAGGATCGTGTACGTGCGCCCGGACTCGTGGTCGGTGAGCTCGGCCTCGCCGGCGGTGCAGACGACGGCCTCGACGTGGTGGGCGTACCACATGGAGGTCTCGGTGCCGGCGTACAGCACGGTCTCGTGGAGGGAGAAGCCGACCCGCTCGCGGGCCAGCACGATCCGCTTGCTCTCCCAGGTCCCGGACGCGGCCCGGACGTGCCGCTCGGTGTTCTCCAGCTCGTCGAAGGTACGGACGATCATGGGCGATGGCCTTTCGGGTGGATCTGTGGATCTTTCGATGCGGTCTCAGGCGCAGTGGCGCACGGAGCGGGCCAGCATGCCGAGGCCCTCGTCGAGTTCGTCGTCCGTCGCGGTCAGCGGCGGCAGCAGCTTGACCACCTCGCCGCGCGGCCCCGACGTCTCCAGGAGCAGGCCGATCTCGAAGGCCCGCCGGCACACGGCCGCGGCGCGCTCCCCGTCGGCGAACTCCAGGCCCCACACGAGGCCGCGTCCGCGCACCGCCAGGCCCGCGCGGCCGTCGTCGCCGCACAGGTCGAGCAGGGCGCGCTCGACCCGGTCGGCCCGGCTCAGGGTGCGCTCGCGCAGGGCGCCGTCGCGCCAGTAGGCGTCGAGGGCGGCCGTGGCGGTGACGAAGGCGGGGTTGTTGCCGCGGAAGGTGCCGTTGTGCTCGCCGGGCTCCCACAGGTCGAGCTCCGGCCGGAAGAGGCAGAGGGACATGGGCAGGCCGTAGCCGCTGATGGACTTGGACAGGGTGACGATGTCGGGCGTGATGCCCGCTTCCTCGAAGGAGAAGAAGTCGCCGGTGCGTCCGCAGCCCATCTGGATGTCGTCGACGATGAGGAGCATCTCGTGCCGGCGGCAGAGCTCCGCCAGCCCGCGCAGCCATTCGGCCCGTGCGACGTTGATGCCGCCCTCGCCCTGGACGGTCTCGACGATCACGGCCGCCGGGTGGTCGAGGCCGGAGCCGGAGTCGTCCAGGAGCCGCTCGAACCAGAGGAAGTCGGTGACCTGTCCGTCGAGGTAGTCGTCGAAGGGCATCCGGGCGGCGTGGTGCAGCGGGACGCCCGCTCCGGCGCGCTTGGCGGCGTTGCCGGTGACGGCCAGCGAGCCGAGCGACATGCCGTGGAAGGCGTTGGTGAAGGAGACGACCGTCTGGCGTCCCGTGACCTTGCGGGCGAGTTTGAGGGCGGCCTCCACGGCGTTGGTGCCGGTGGGGCCGGGGAACATCACCTTGTAGGGCAGGGCGCGGGGTTCGAGGACCGTGCTGCGGAAGGTCTCCAGGAAGGTGCGTTTGGCGGTCGTCGACATGTCGAGGCCGTGGGTGATGCCGTCGTCGGCGAGGTAGTCGAGGAGGGCGCGCTTGAGCACCGGGTTGTTGTGGCCGTAGTTGAGCGAACCCGCCCCGGCGAAGAAGTCGAGGTACGGGCGGCCGTCCTCGTCGTACAGCCGGCTCCCGCTGGCGCGTTCGAAGACGACGGGCCAGGCACGGCAGTAGCTGCGGACCTCCGATTCGACGGTCTCGAAGACGGAGGGGGCGGCGATGTCGGTCAGGGTCACGAAGTCTCTTCTCCAAGGTGTGGTGCGGGGGAGTGGTGCGGAGTCGGCTCAGGACTCCGGAGCCGGCTCAGGACGCCGGGGGCGGCTCAGGACGCCGGGGGTGCGAGGGGGCCGATGCGGTACAGCACCTCGGCCTCGTGTCCCGCCACGGGGAAGGAGGCGGACGGGAAGAGGACCTCGCGTGTGAGGTCCGCCCCGTGCCTGCGGGCGTAGGACCGGAAGAGCCGGTCGGACGCCAGGTTTCCCGGTGTGACGGTCGCCTCCAGCCGGTCGAGTCCGTGCTCGGCCGCCACTCGGGCGGACAGAGCGTCGAGCAGGAGCCCGGCTACCCCGCTTCCGCGGTGCGAACCCTCCACGGCGACCTGCCAGACGAAGAGCGTGCCGGGCGCGTCGGGCCGCAGGTAGCCGGTGACGAAGCCGACCGGTCGTCCGGAGGCGTCACGGGCGACGGTGGTCGTGTCGGCGAAGTCGCGGCACCACAGCAGGTAGCTGTACGGCGAGTTGAGGTCGAGTTCTCCCGAGCCGCGTGCGATCCGCCAGAGTTCGGCGCCGTCCGCGATCTCGGCCGGGCCGACGGAGAGGCCGCCGACCAGGGATGTCAGGGGGGCAGTGGTCATGGGCGCCGAAGCTACCGAGCGGACCGCGGAACTTCCTGGGTCGGAGGTCTTGTTCAGGGCGGTGGTGGCGTGATAGATGCGCCGACGCTTTCCGCGGCGGGAATCCCCTCCCAGGCGCATGGCAAATTCGATCATAAACGGTCAAAATCACCGTTTATAACGGGTAGATAACGCCTTTGGATTGTCGCAGTCGGTCTTTCAAAAACGTGAGACGATCTGCGTTTTCGCGTTTGAAGGTCCCGGAAGCGGTCAGGCGTAGGGGCCGACATGGCGGGAGCCGGGCCGGACGCGTCACGTCCGGCCCGGCTCCGTCACTTCCGCGGCGCTCGGGCTACCAGATCGCCTCGACCCACTCCGGGTGGTCGATGAACGGGTTCCGGTTGTGCTGGTAGGTGTTGTAGATGACGTCGTTGCGGCGCTCCTCGAAGGCGCTCGGCGGGTCCTGCTCGTTCCACTGCTTCAGGACCGAGAGGCGGCCGTGGAAGGGGACGCCGCCGTTCGTGGAGGACTCGTTGGGCTCCAGGTTCGGCCAGCCGTCGTCGCCCTCGTAGCGCACGGCCATGTAGAGGATCATGCGGGCCACGTCGCCCTTGTCCGCGTCGCGCGGTTCGAAGGAGTCGCCGTCCGTGTAGCTGCCGGGTGCGCCGCCGACCGCGCTGCCGCCGTTGTCCCAGTCCTTGTTGCCGCGGGTGCTGTTGACCTGCACGTCGCAGGCGCGCAGATGGTGCAGGTCGGTGCCGGGGCCGGCCGAGGTGCCGAAGTTCCCGTGGGACTGGGCCCAGGTGTGCTCGCGGTTCCAGTCGCCGACGTCGCCCCCGCTGAGGGACTTGCTGCGCGAGGCGCCGCTGTAGAGCAGGATCACGTTGGCGGTGTTGTTCGGGTCCTGGTCGGTCGTCTTCAGCGCGTTCCAGACGGCGTCGTACGAGATCTTGCTCTGGCTGCTGATGATGGTGTGCAGCGAGGACTTGAGGCTCGTGCCGGTCTTGCCGATCGCGTTCTTGTAGTACGTGGTGTCGTACGCGGTGGTCGTGGCGCTCGCGGGAGTCGCGGTGACCGTGGGGAGTGTGACGCCGACGAGGGTGGCGGCGACGGCGGTCGCCCACACCCTCCAGCTGCCGGTCCGCACAACGGACATGGGGGGCCCTTTCCCGGGGACGGCACGCGCGGGACGAGGGGCGTCGGCTCAACACCACCGTTGTCTACGCGTGTTGACTTCGTGTCATCGGGAGGGTGGCACACGTCAGGTACCTGTCATGTAACGAGGAGAAGGCTGTTCCATGACGTTCTCGCATAGGGAGAGACCGCCCGTGCCCCGGGAGTGACAGGGGCCTCAGGCGCCCCGCACGTCCACCGGCATCCCCTTCGGCTCCTTGATCCGCTTCATGATGATCTGCGAATTGACCTCGGTGACCCCGGCCAGCGTCGTCAGCCGCTCGATCCACAGCCGCTCGTACGCCGCGAGGTCCGCCACCGCGATCCGCAGCAGACAGCCGGGACTCCCGAACAGCCGGTACGCCTCGATCACGTCCGGCACGTCCTGGAGCGCCTCCTCGAAGGCCTCCACCGTCTCCCGGTCCCGCTTCACCTCCACCGAGACGAGGACCTCGAAGCCGCGCCCCACCGCCTCCGGGTCGATGATCGCCCGATAGCCCTGGATCACCCCGTCCTGCTCCAGCTGGCGCACCCGCCGCAGACAGGGGGAGGCGCTGAGCCCGACCCGCTGGGCCAGCTCCTGGTTGCTCAGACGGCCGTCGTTCTGGAGCTCGCGCAAGATGTGGAGATCAATCCGGTCCATGGCGCAATTATCCACCACGATGAAACAAACGGGCGGCTGATTTCGCAATCGTCTTGCGCGCCGCCTGACCTATCGTTGCGGGCGCAGGACATGGGCACGGAGCGAGAAGGACGGCAGGCATGAAGCGGACGAACGACGGAGGAGCACGCCGGATCGTCGTCATCAGCACCGGCGGCACGATCGCCAGCCGCTGGCAGGGCACCGGCTACGCGGCCGACGCCTCCGGCAACGACGTCCTGGCCACCGCGCCCCTCCCCGAGGGCGTCACCGTCGAGGTCGTCGACCTGTTCAACGTGAACAGCTCCCGCATGACCTCGGCCCACCAGCTCGCCCTCCTGCGCACCGTCCACGAGACCTTCGCCGACCCCGGCGTCGACGGCATCGTCGTCACCCACGGCACCGACACCCTGGAAGAGACGGCCTTCTTCCTGGACCTCCACCACGCCGACTCCCGCCCGGTCGTCCTCACCGGCGCCCAGCGCCCCTTCGGCACCGGCGACGGCGACGGCCCCGGCAACCTCTACGACGCGCTCCAGGTCGCCGCCTCCGTCCGCGACCTCGGCGTCCTCGTCGTCTTCGACGGACGCGTCCACGCGGCGCGCGGCACCGTGAAGACCCAGACCCTCGCCGCCGACGCCTTCTCCGACCCCTCCGCCGAGCGCCTCGGCCGCGTCGGGTTCTCCCGCGTCGACATCGAGCGGCAGCCGGAGCGTCCCGCCCCGCTGCCCCTGCCGGCCGCCGCGCGGACCGCGGCGCCCGGGGCCGCCGACGCCACCCCGCTGCCCCGCGTCGACATCATCACGCACCACTCCGACGGCGACCCGTTCCTCCTGAACGCGGCCGTCTCCGCCGGCGCCCGGGGCATCGTCCTCGTCGCCACCGGCGCGGGCAACGCCACGCCCGAGATCGCCGCCGCCGTCGCGGACGCCGTCGCCCAGGGCGTCCTGGTCGCCGTGACCACCCGTGTCCCCGCGGGACCGCTGGCCGAGATATACACCGGCGGCGGCGCGGTCGACCTCGTCGCCGCCGGCGCCCTGCTCACCGGCACCCTCCGGGCCGGCCAGGCGCGGATCGCCCTCCTCTCCACGCTCCTCGCCGAAGGCACCACCGGCCTGGGCGCCCCCGCCCTCCTGCGCCGCCTCCTCGAAGGCCCGGTCCGCGCCGAGCCGGTCCTCGCCACCGGCGGCTCCCGCTCGGCCTCGGCGGTCGCCGCCCGCGCGTAGAGCCGCGCGGGGCCTGTCCTCCGGACCGGAGTCGACGGGCGCACCCCACAAGCACCGGCTCGCGGACGGCGCATCCCCCCGCCCGTCCGCGAGCCGGAATCAACCTCTCCCACCGGCGCACCGCGCCCGCCGGGCCCGCCCGGCGGCTCCGCCGTGCCCGGAAACGGCCACCGGGGCCGTACGCGCACGCGTGGACACCGGGCGCGCCCTCCCGGCGCCGCGCACATCCGCACCCCACCCCCTCCTCTCCCCAAGGACGGCTCCTCATGGTTCCCGCACCGGCCCCGCACGACGCCCCCGTCCGCCGCGAGCACGACCTGCTCGGTGACCGGGACGTCCCCGCCGACGCCTACTGGGGCGTCCACACACTGCGCGCCACCGAGAACTTCGCCATCACCGGTACGCCCATCTCGGTCTACCCGCTGCTGATCGACGCGCTCGCCGCCGTCAAGGAGGCCGCCGCCCGAGCCAACGAGGAGCTCGGCCTGCTGCCCTCCGACAAGGCCGACGCCATCGCCGGGGCCTGCCGGGAGATCCGTACGGGACACCTGCACGACCAGTTCGTCGTGGACGTCGTCCAGGGCGGCGCGGGCACCTCCACCAACATGAACGCCAACGAGGTCGTCGCCAACCGGGCCCTGGAGCTCCTCGGCCACGCCAAGGGCGACTACGCCCGGCTCCACCCCAACGAGGACGTCAACCTCGGCCAGTCCACCAACGACGTCTACCCGACCGCGATCCGCATCGCGGCGATCGGCGCCGCCCGCGAGCTCCTGAAGGCCATGGCGGTCCTCCAGGACGCCTTCGCCGCCAAGGCCCTGGAGTTCCGCGAGGTCGTGAAGATGGGCCGCACCCAGCTCCAGGACGCGGTGCCCATGACGCTGGGCCAGGAGTTCTCCACGTACGCCGTGATGCTGGAGGAGGACCGCGGCCGGCTCGCCGAGGCGATCGAACTCATCCACGAGATCAACCTCGGCGCCACCGCCATCGGCACCGGCCTCAACGCCGCCCCCGGCTACGCCGAGACCGCCCGGCGCAACCTCGCCGAGCTGACCGGCCTGCCGCTGGTGACCTCCGTCAACCTCATCGAGGCCACCCAGGACTGCGGCGCCTTCGTCCAGCTCTCCGGGGTCCTCAAGCGGATCGCGGTCAAGCTCTCCAAGACCTGCAACGACCTGCGGCTGCTCTCCTCGGGGCCGCGCGCGGGCCTCGGCGAGATCAACCTGCCGCCCGTGCAGGCCGGTTCCAGCATCATGCCCGGCAAGGTCAACCCGGTGATCCCCGAGGTCGTCAACCAGGTCGCCTTCGAGGTGATCGGCAACGACATCACCATCACCATGGCGGCCGAGGCGGGCCAGCTCCAGCTCAACGCCTTCGAGCCGGTGATCTTCCACGCCCTCTCGAAGAGCCTGCTCTCGCTGCGCGCCGCCTGCCTCACCCTCGCCGACCGCTGCGTCACCGGCATCACCGCCAACGCCGAGGCGCTCCGGGCGGCCGTGGAGAACTCCATCGGCCTCGCCACGGCGCTCAACCCGCACCTCGGCTACACCGCCGCCACGGCCATCGCCCAGGAGGCGCTCGCCACCGGCCGGGGCGTCGTCGAGCTCACCGTGGAGAAGGGCCTGCTGCCCGCCCACCGCCTCGCCGAACTCCTCACCCCCGAGCGCCTCACCGGCACCCCCGGTCCGGTCGTCCTCTGACGCGCAAGAGGGCCTCTCCGGCCTGAAGTTACCCGGCAGTTTCTCGTGACTTCCTCGGCGGGCGGTCGTAGAACGTGTTCCCATTCACTCGCGAGTGAGGAAGATCACATGAGTGAACACGCCCTGCCCGCCCAGGGAGATCCACGGGTCAGCCGCCGTCGCTTTCTCGCGGGAACAGGTTCCGTTCTCGGCGCCGCCGCCCTCGCCGGCACGATCACGACCCCCGCCCGCGCCGAAGTCCCCGGCCTGAACTGCACCCCCGTCCCCGACGGCTCCCATGTGCGCGCCCTCGTCGTCGGCACCGGCTACGGCGGCTCCGTGGCCGCCCTGCGGCTCGCCCGCGCCGGTGTCGACGTCCACATGATCGAGATGGGCGCGGCCTGGGACACCCCCGGGCCCGACGGCAAGATCTTCGCCAACACCACCAGGCCCGACTACCGCTCCTTCTGGCTGCGGACCCGCACCAAGCAGCCGCTGAGCCAGTTCCTCGGCTTCCCGCTCGACAAGGACGTGCCCGTGCACACCGGCATCCTCGACGCGGAGGACTTCGCCGGCATCACCGTCTACCAGGGGCGCGGCGTCGGCGGAGGCTCCCTCGTCAACGGGGGCATGGCCGTCACACCGCTCCGGGAGCGCTTCCCGGCGATCCTCCCGACCGTCGACCCGGCCGAGATGTACGCCACCTACTACCCGCGCGCCAACGCGGGCCTGGGCGTCACGTCGGTGGACGTGAACTGGTGGGAGAACGCGGACTGCTACCAGTACGCGCGCGTCGGCCGCAAGCACGCCGAGCGCTCCGGCTTCCCCTTCGTCTTCGTGCCCAACGTCTACGACTGGGACTACATGAAGCGGGAGGCCGCGGGGGCCGTCCAGAAGTCCGCCCTGGAGGGCGAGGTCATCTACGGCAACAACGCCGGCAAGAAGAGCCTCCAGAAGACCTACCTCGCCCAGGCCGCCGCCACCGGCCGCGTGAACGTCTCCCCGCTCCACCGGGTGACCTCCGTCAGCCCGGCCGCCGCCGGCGGCTACACCGTCGTCATCGACCAGATCGATACCACCGGCGCCACCCTCGCCACCAAGACCGTCCGCGCCGACCGGGTCTTCTTCGCCGCCGGCAGCGTCGGCACCAGCAAGCTCCTGACCCGCCTCAAGGCCACCGGGGCCCTGCCCGCCCTCAACGAACACATCGGCAAGGGCTGGGGCGACAACGGCAACGTCATGTGCGGCCGCGCCAACCACATGTGGGACCCCACCGGAAAGCTCCAGTCCTCCATGCCCACCGCGGGCATCGACAACTGGGACGCCGGCGGCGCCTTCGCCGAGGTGGCCCCGCTGCCCACCGGCATCGAGACCTACGCCTCGTTCTACCTGTCCATCACCCGCACCCCGCGCCGCGCCGAGTTCACCTGGAACCCGTCCACCGGCACCGTCGACCTGAGCTGGGACCGGGCCTGGAAGCAGACGTCCATCGACATGGCCAAGTCCATCTTCGACAAGATCAACAGCAAGGAGGGGACGATCTACCGGACCGACCTCTTCGGCGCCTACAAGATCTGGGGCGACCACCTCACCTACCACCCGCTCGGCGGCGCCGTCCTCGACCGGGCCACCGACAACCACGGGCGCCTCCACGGCTACCGGGGCCTCTACGTCATCGACGGCTCCCTCATCCCCGGGAACACCAGCGTCAACCCCTTCGTCACCATCACCGCCCTCGCCGAGCGCAACATCGAGCGCATCATCGCCGAGGACTTCTGACCGCCCGCACGCGCGCGAGGGGCCGACCGGAACCCCGGCCAGCCCCTCTCCGCAGCCCCAGCGCGTCGGCGGCGGCCCTCAAGGACGTCGGCGGCGGCTCAGTGCGTCGGCAGCGCGCACACCGTGTCGAGCCCGAGCACCCGGTTGAGCCGCCCGAACGCCAGCCACGACCCCAGGCTCATCGTCAGCTCCACGATCTCCGCCTGGCTGTACCGCGCCGTCATCCGCGCCCAGAACTCCTCGTCCAGGCCGTGGTGGTCGAGCGCGTACCGCTCCGCGTACTCGGCCGCGAGCCGCGTCCGCTCGTCGAAGACCTCCGAGACCTCCGTCTCCCGCCACGCCGCGACGAGCTCGTCGAACCCCTCCTCGACCTTCACCCCGTCCCGGTCGGTGCGCCAGTCCAGGCAGAAGCCGCAGCCGTTGATCTGCGCGATCCGCAGCCGCGCCGCCTCGAACTCGCGCAACCCCAGGGTCGTGTGGGCGTACACGGACAGCGAGAAGTTCGCCGCCGCCGTCCCGATCTCCGGGACCATGTCGCCCCACACGTATCCGATCGGCTCCTGGCCCTCGGGAATGTCGATGATCACCGTGGTCTCCTTCCCAGCTTCCCGACCGCCGGCCGCAGCGGCACGTCCAGCGCGTCGTACAGTCCCGGCTCCGCCGCCACCAGCCAGTCGATCGCCCCGACGAGCCGTCCCACCGCAGTGGCGTTCCCGCCCGCCGAACGGTTCTCGCCCTCGTCGGTCGCCGCCACCGTCACCTCGATCCGGGGACTTCCCTCGACGATCACCCGGTGCGCGCCGGCGCCGTCCGGGGGCACCGGCCAGTCCGGCGCGCACGAGGGATGGATCCGGGTGACGTGCTCGATCACGATGCGGGGCTCCCCGCCGACGATCCCCTGCACCTCGAAGCGGACCGCGCCCTGCGTCCCCGCCTCGAACACGCCCATCGTCCGCGTCTTCACCGTGGACTCCAGCGGGCGCCGCTCCAGCGTCTCGCGGATCTCGTCGATCTCGGCCCCGAGCGCGCGGGCCATCAGCCGCACCTGCCCGCCCCAGATCATGGTGGGCACCGAGGGCCACAGCATGGGCGGCTCGTACTCCATCGGCCGGCCCATCCCCACCAGCTCCCGGACCGACTCCTCCTGCTCGTACGTCGAGTAGTCGAAGATCTCCTGGCAGCGGATCACGTCCACCGTGGCGGCGAGCCCGCTCACCAGGAGCGGCAGCACATCGTTGCCCCAGCCCGGGTCGACGCCCGACACGAAGAGCGAACCGCCGCCCCCGGCGACCGCCGCGAGCACCGGATCCCGGAACTCGGGCGGTGCGTTGCGCTGGTCGTACAGCGGATACAGGGCGGGCGTCACCACCACCGCGCCCGCCGCCACCGCCCGCACCACATCGGCGAGCGCCCCGTCGGGCCGGGTGTCGCCGGAGGCCGCGTACACCACCGCCCCCGGCCGCCCGTCGAGCACCGCGCCGACGTCGTCGTCGGCGACCACCCCGAGATCGCGCCCGAGCCCCGCGAGCCGGCCCGCGTCACGGCCCACCTTGGCCGGGTCGGACACGAGCACGGCCGCGAGCTCGAGACCCGGATGGGCGTCCACGGCGCGAATGGCCGCGCGCCCCACGTTCCCGGTACCCCACACCACCGTCCGAATCATGCGCGGAGGGTAGCGCCGGGCCCCTGAGGTTCCCAGACCCGTGCCGCAATGTTCTGACGCTCCGTCAGGAGTGCTGCCGGTCAGGCCGGACGCAGCGCCACGAACGGGATCGTGTCACCCGGCAGGACGTCAGGACGTACCGCTCCACCTCCCGGTGCTCACGCGTCCCCGGTCGCGGGGAGTCCCCGGACCGCCCGCGCCAGCGCGTCCCGGACCCGGTCCGTGTCCTCCTCCGTCGTGCGCCAGTTGCTGAACGCGGCGCGCAGCGCGGGCGTCCCGTGCAGGACCGTGGGGGTCAGGAACGCCTCGCCGGAGTCGGCGACCGCCCGCGCCACGGCGGCGAGCCGCTCCGCCGTCGGACGGTCGGCGAGGGTGAAGCAGACGACGTTCAGGTGCACCGGCGCGAGGAGCCGCAGCCCGGGCACCGCGGAGATCCCCTCGCCGAGGCGTCCGGCCAGCGCGACACAGCGCTCGACGATCTCGGCGTGCCCCTCACGCCCGTACGCGGTCAGTGAGAACCAGGCGGCCAGGGCGCGCAGCCGCCGGGAGTTCTCCGGCGTCAGATGGAGGAAGTCGGGCGTCCCGGCGGGAAGGCCGAGATACGGCGACTCGTTGTGGAAGACCCGCACCTGGAGGTCCTGGCGGCGGGTGAACTGGACGGCGGCGTCGTACGGGACGTTCAGCCACTTGTGCAGGTCCACGCAGATCGAGTCGGCCGCGTCGAGCCCCTCGACGAGCCCGGCACGGGCGGGCGAGAGCGCGGCGAACGCGCCGAAGGCGGCGTCGACGTGCAGCCAGAAGTCGTACCGCTCCTTGAGCGCGGCGATCGCCCGCAGGTCGTCGAAGTCGACCGTGTTCACCGTCCCGGCGTTCGCGACCACGACGGCGGGCCGCCCGTCCAGCGACTCCAGCGCCTCGGCCAGCGCGGCCACGTCCACGGCCTCGCGCTCCCCGCCGAGCAGCGGCACCGGCCGCAGCCGGTCCCGCCCGATGCCCAGCACGGACAGCGCCTTGCCGATGCTGGAGTGCGGGCTGCCGGACAGCACGTGGACCGGGCCGAGCGCGGCCGCCCCGGCACGGGACACCGACACGCCCAGCCGCTCGCCCAGCCACTCCCGGGCGACGGCGAGCCCCACGGTGTTGGACATCGTGGCACCGCTGACGAACGCGCCCCCGTGCGCCTCGCCCAGCCCGAAGAGCTCCCGCAGCCAGCCCACCGTCTCGCGCTCCAGGGCGGCGGCGGTCGAGCCGCCGTCGCTGGAGCCGTTCTGGTCGTAGGCGCCGGTGAGCCAGTCGCCGGTCAGGGCCGCGGGGGTGGCGCCGCCGGTCACGAAGCCGAGGTAGCGCGGGCCCGCCGAGCCGGAGAACCCGGGCTCCCAGCGCCGCGCGAACCGGTCGAGCGCACCCTGCGTGCCGACGCCCTCCGTCGGCAGCGGGTCGGGCTCGGGGGCCTTCGCGGGGGAGGCGACGGGCCGCTCGCCGACCCTGGAAAGCTCATGGGCCGCGAAGTCGCGGGCGGACTGGAGGAGTTCGGGCAGCCGGGCGAGGTCGGCGGCGAGCGTGGGATGCATGGCCCCACGGTAGGCGGGCCGTCAGGGCGTCCACAGGGGCCAATCCGAAGAGAGTGGCCTGGTGCGAGCCCCCGTCAGCAGGCCGATCGCTGCCAGTGGCACGCGACCGGCCGGGCCGTCGGTGCCTGCCCGGGTGACACGGGCCTCCGGGCACCGGCTCGACGGGGCGCGCCCGCCGCGGAAGCGGCCGTACGGGTGAGGGGGTGGTCGCGGTGGCAGTGCCGCCCGACGAACGGGTACGGATCGCTGCATTGCCCCCTGGCCAGGAGGATGCCGTCCCATGCCCGTCCGCAAGGGCGCCCCCGCGCTGCTGAGCGCCGGCACACTGTGCGCGGCCCTGTTGCTCACCGCCTGCGCGAGCCCCGCCCCACCCGCGCCCGCCCCGACGTCCGCGCCCGCCTCGGGCGACAGCCGCCCCGCCCCGGGGCCGCCGGCCGTGGCCGCCAACGACCTCGCCTCCGCCCCGGTCCCCGTGCCCCGGATTCCCGGCGTCGGCCCCGCCACCCACGCCCATGTGCCCGGCACCACCACCCAGGCCTTCGTCGTCACCGGAGCCACCGCCGACTCCAACACGGCCACCGCCACCCTGTACCGGCGCGACCCGGCGCGCGGCTGGACCGAGGTCGCCGGGCCGTGGCCCGCCCGCAACGCCCTTCAGGGCTGGACCGCCGACCACACGGCCGGCGACCTGCGTTCCCCCATCGGGGTCTTCCGGCTCGGCGACGCGGGCGGGCGGCTGCCCGATCCCGGTGCCCGGCTCCCGTACGACGAGGACGAGCAGTTCGACATCAGCGGCACCGGTTTCCTGGGCGAGCCGCTGGAAGGCTCCTTCGACCACGTGATCGCCATCGACTACAACCGGGTGTCCGGCCGTACCCCGCTCGACAAGGAACGCCCCCTCGGCGACGGCCCGAGGTCCATCTCGTCGACCTCGGCGCCCATCCGGTTCGCCACCGAACGCGACTGCTCGCGCACCCAGTCCGCGCCGGACTCCCAGCCGACG
>NZ_JBEXSZ010000033.1:0-62463 GCF_040613865.1 Streptomyces sp. NPDC006197
GTCGGCCCCGACGAGCGGCGGGCTGCCGAATGCGACACATTGTGAGCGCTAACAGAGACGTAACTCAAGGGGTCGCACGGGAGTTACCCGTTCTTAACCTCGTACACCGCGCCCGGTCTCGCCAGCTCCGACGGGCCCGTGTAGACCTCGCGGGCGTCCCGCAGGTTCCGCTCGCCGTCCGTCCACGGCGGGATGTGGGTGAGAACCAGGCGGCCGACCCCCGCCCGGGTCGCGTGGGCGCCGGCCTCCCGGCCGTTGAGGTGGAGGTCCGGGACGTCCTCCTTGCCGTGGGTGAAGGAGGCCTCGCAGAGGAAGAGGTCGGTGCCGTCGGCGAGGTCGTGCAGCGCGTCGCAGACCCCGGTGTCCCCGGAGTACGTGAGCGAACGGCCGCCGTGCTCGACCCGGATGCCGTACGCCTCGACCGGGTGGCACACCTTCTCCGTACGGACGGTGAACGGGCCGATCTCGAAGTTCCCGCCGGACTTCAGCGTGTGGAAGTCGAAGACCTCGCTCATCGAGGTGGCCGAGGGCGTGTCGGCGTACGCCGTGGTCAGCCGCTGCTCGGCGCCCTCCGGCGCGTAGACGGGGAGCGCGTCGCAGCGCCCGCCGTCGTGCCGGTAGTAGCGGGCGACGAAGTACCCGCACATGTCGATGCAGTGGTCCGCGTGCAGATGGCTGAGGAAGATCGCGTCGAGGTCGTACAGACCGATGTGGCGCTGCAGCTCGCCCAGGGCGCCGTTGCCCATGTCGAGGAGCAGCCGGAAGCCGTCGGCCTCGACGAGGTAGCTCGAACAGGCCGAGTCCGCGGACGGGAACGACCCGGAGCAGCCGACGACGGTGAGCTTCATGGAGCGAGAACCTCCGTGGACGGGTGCGGGAAAGCGCGCTGGGGGAGGGGAGGCTGTGCGGTCTGTCGAGCGTAAGGCGCACCCGGGCCCACCGCTCCTTCGTGGTGGCCCGTTGTGGGCGAACTCACGGGCTCTGTCACCGGTTCGGATGGATGGCGGGGCGCGGCGGCGGGGTGGGGCGCGCACCGGTACCTTCTTGAGGTATGGACACGTCGTGGTGGCCCGCGCTGGTCGCGGTCGTGGTGATCGCACTGGTGGTGGCGCTCGCCGACCGGTGGAAGCGGTCGGGGCGGAGGCCCGCGGGCCGGGTACGGCCTCCGGCGCGGCCTGCGCCGCGGGGGCGGGTGCCGCGCGGGCGGCTGCCGGAGCGGTTGCCTCGGGCCGGTGAGATCTGGTGGGCCGACGTGCCGTACGAGGACGGTCCGGGCTCCAAGGACCGTCCGTGTCTGGTCCTCGCGCTGCGCGGCGACAACGCGCTGGTCGCCAAGATCACCAGCAAGTACCACGACGAGCGGCCGGGGGTGATCGCGCTGCCGCCCGGTTCGGTGGGTGACGCGCAGGGGCGGCCCAGTTTCCTGGAGACGGACGAGCTGCGGGACGTGCCGGTGTGGGAGTTCCGGCGGAGAGTGGGAGAGGCGGACCCGGTCGTGTGGGACCAGGTCCGCCATCTCGCGCACTAGGGGGTGTCTTGCCGATCAGGCCGGGCTCGCGACGCCTGGCACCGCGCCTCGCCGCGTTGTCGTCGGTCGCCGACGCTCCGCGTCGACTCCCTCCTCCGCCTTGCGATGCACGGCACCAGACGCCGCTCCCTGATCCGGCCTGATCGGCAAGACACCCCCTAGCGGTCTGCGGGTTCGGGCGCGGAAGCCTAGGCCCAGAGCTGGCCCTGGACCGTCTCGATCGCCTCTTCCGTCGTCTTGGCCGTGTAGAGGCCCGTCGACAGGTACTTCCAGCCGCCGTCCGCGACGACGAAGGCGATGTCGGCGGACTCGCCCGCCTTGAGCGCCTTCTTGCCGACGCCGATGGCCGCGTGCAGGGCGGCACCGGTGGAGACGCCCGCGAAGATGCCCTCCTGCTGGAGGAGTTCGCGGGTGCGGGTGACGGCGTCGGCGGAGCCGACCGAGAAGCGGGTGGTGAGGACGGAGGCGTCGTACAGCTCGGGCACGAAGCCCTCGTCGAGGTTGCGCAGGCCGTAGACGAGGTCGTCGTAGCGCGGTTCGGCGGCGACGATCTTGACGTCGGGCTTGTGCTCGCGGAGGTAGCGGCCGACGCCCATCAGCGTCCCCGTCGTGCCGAGGCCGGCGACGAAGTGGGTGATGGAGGGGAGGTCGGCGAGGATCTCGGGGCCGGTGGTGGCGTAGTGGGCGCCCGCGTTGTCCGGGTTGCCGTACTGGTAGAGCATCACCCAGTCGGGGTGCTGCTCGGAGAGCTCCTTGGCCACCCGTACGGCCGTGTTGGATCCGCCAGCGGCGGGGGACGAGATGATCTCGGCGCCCCACATGGCGAGCAGCTGGCGGCGCTCCTCGCTGGTGTTCTCGGGCATGACGCAGACGATGCGGTAGCCCTTGAGCTTGGCGGCCATGGCGAGGGAGATGCCGGTGTTGCCGCTGGTCGGCTCCAGGATGGTGCAGCCGGGGGTGAGGCGGCCGTCCTTCTCCGCCTGCTCGATCATGTGGAGCGCGGGGCGGTCCTTGACCGAGCCGGTGGGGTTGCGGTCCTCCAGCTTCGCCCAGATGCGGACGTCGTCCGAGGGCGAGAGCCGGGGGAGGCGGACCAGCGGCGTGTTGCCGACCGCGGCCAGCGAGGAGTCGTAACGCATGTGGATCAGACCATGCCGCCGGCGACGGCCGGCAGGATCGTGACGTTGTCGCCGTCGGTGAGCTTGGTGTCGATGCCGTCGAGGAAGCGGACGTCCTCGTCGTTCAGGTAGACGTTGACGAAGCGGCGGAGCTTGCCGTCGTCGACGATGCGCGCCTCGATCCCGTTGTGGCGGGTCTCCAGGTCGGCGAAGAGCTCGGCGAGGGTCCCGCCCTTGCCCTCGACGGCCTTCTCGCCGTCGGTGTAGGTGCGGAGGATGGTCGGGATGCGGACCTCGATGGCCATGGCGTGGGCTCCTGTCGGAAGTGGCGTGATGGGCGCGCTGCTGTGGCCCCGCGCGGAGGGGGTCGTACGGTGAAGTGCGCTCAGCCGTCGTTCAGAGCGCAGCGCGGGTCGTACACATCGCGCTGGTGAGGCGGCACAGGTCGACGTGCAGGCGTGCCACGAGCAGGGTGGTGCTCGGAGTCTCTTCGCTCACGTCGTGGGAAACCATGGGCTCATCGTATCGATTCCCGGTCCGGGTTCCGGAATGTGATCTCACATCGTGGATACTTTCCGACCGACTGGCGGACCACACAAGTGGAGGGCGTCCTTCACTCGGGCCGCCTTCACTCGGGCCAGGCGGAGTCCCGGATCGTCGTCACGAAGTCCCCGGGGACGAATCCGGGCACGAAATGCCGCAGGACGTCGGCCTTGACGTTGCCGAAGGTGGTGTCCGGCTTGGGCGAGATGCCCTCCGCGAAGGCCGCCAGGATGCGGCGCTTGAAGTCGGGGCGGGGGTGGGCGGCGACGATCGCGGCGCGGTCCCCGGGGGTGACGGCGGTGGGGTCCTCGTAGCCGATGCCGAGGACGTCGTACTCGACGCCGGCGGTGACGAGGGCGACCTCGGGCTCCATGAACGCGGGGATGCCGGGGGTGGTGTGGAGGGCGATCGCGGTCCAGACGCGGCGGACGGCGTCCTCGTCGGCGCCGTGGGAGCGGAGGAAGGCGGCGGCCTCCTCGGCTCCGTCGACCTCGAAGCGGCGGCCGCTGGTCCGGTGCGCCTCGCCGAGGCCGAGGTCGTGGAACATGGCGCCGACGTAGAGGAGTTCGGGGTCGAAGGCGAGGCCGCGGGCGCGGCCCTGGAGGGCGCCGAAGAGGTAGACGCGGCGGGAGTGGTCGTAGATCAGCTCGCTCGCCGTGTCGCGGACGAGTTCGGTGGCGGCGGTGGCGAGCTTGCTGTCGGGGACGAGCGTCATCGGGTTCATGGGGCAAGCCTCGCCGTCGGGGCCGTGGGCCCGCCATGTCCTCGGAGACAGGCATCCCACAGAATCGGACACATGACGACGACGCACGACGTGTGGGTGTTCGCCTTCGACGGGGTCCGGCTGCTCGACGTGTCCGCGCCTCTGGAGGTGTTCTCGACGGCCGGGTCCGGCTACGAGGTGCGGGTGTGCACGCCGGACGGGCGGGGCGTACGGACCTCGTGCGGGCTGCGGATCGGCGCGGACCGCGCGGCCGGGGAGGTGCCGGGCGCGGACACGCTGATCGTCCCGGGGGCGGTGGACGTGGAGCGGTGCGTGGCGGTCGCCCCGGAGGTGGCGGGGCTCGCGGCGCGGTCGGGCCGGGTGGCGTCCGTGTGCACGGGGGCGTTCGCACTCGCGGCGGCGGGGCTGCTCGACGGGCGCCGGGCGGCGACCCACTGGGAGCACGCGGAGGCCCTCGCCCGGCGGTATCCGGCGGTCGGGGTGAGCGCGGACGCGATCCACGTACGGGACGGGGAGGTGTGGTCCTCGGCGGGGGTGACGGCCGGGATCGACCTGTGCCTGGCGCTCGTGGAGGAGGACCGGGGGCCGGAGGCGGCCCGGGCGGTGGCGCGGGACCTGGTGGTGTTCCTCCAGCGGCCGGGCGGGCAGTCGCAGTTCTCGGCGGCCTCGCGCACTCCCCCGACCCGGCACCCGGTGGTGCGCCCGCTCCTGGACGCGGTCGCGGCGGATCCGGCGGCCGACCACAGCGCGTCGGCGCTGGCGCGTCGGGCGGGGATGAGCGCCCGGCATCTGGCGCGGCTGTTCCGCGAGCAGGTCGGGGCGACGCCGGCGGGGTACGTGGAGCGGGTACGGGTGGAGGCGGCGCGGATGCTGCTCGAGGGCGGGGCGAGCGTGACGGGGGCGGCGGCGCGGAGCGGGCTCGGCAGTGACGAGAGCCTGCGGAGGGCGTTCGCCCGGCACGTCGGGGTGACGCCCTCCGCCTATGTCGCGCGCTTCCGGACGACGTCTTACTCGTACGCCTCGACGACCTTGACCTCTTCCTCGGTCACGACGCCGTCGACGATCGAGTAGGAGCGGAACTGGAAGGGGCCGGCGCCGTCGGTGTCGGCGGTGGAGACGAGGACGTAGTGGGCGTTCGGCTCGTTCGCGTACGAGATGTCCGTGCGGGACGGGTAGGCCTCGGTCGCGGTGTGCGAGTGGTAGACGATGACGGGCTCCTCGTCCCGGTCGTCCATGTCGCGGTAGAGCTTGAGCAGGTCCCCGGAGTCGAACTCGTAGAAGGTGGGCGAGCGGGCGGCGTTGAGCATCGGGATGAACCGCTCGGGGCGTCCGCTGCCGACGGGGCCCGCGACCACGCCGCAGGCCTCGTCGGGGTGGTCCGCGCGGGAGTGCTCCACGATCTGGTCGTACAGGGCCTGGGTGATGGTCAGCATGCCGACAGGATAAGCAGACGGGCCGCTCCGTACCGAGGTTTGGTACGGAGCGGCCCGGATGCTGAGACCTTGCAGGTCAGGAGGGTCAGGAGCGCTTGGCGAAGGCCGCGCCCTGGGGGTTGCGGGCCTTGAGGACCAGGTAGGAGACGGCGAGGATCAGACCCCAGACCGGAGCGCCGTACAGCGCGACCCGGTTGTCCGCGTCCATGCCCATGGTCACGACGACCATGCCGATGAAGGCGAGCGAGAAGACGCTGAACCAGATGCCGCCGGGCGCCTTGAACGGCGACTGCGGGAGTTCGCCGCGGTCGGCCTTGAGCCGGTAGCGGATCTGGCAGATCAGGATGACGATCCAGGCCCACATGCCGGAGATGGTGGCGAAGGAGACGACGTAGTTGAACGCCTCGCCGGGCCACTGGTAGTTGACCCAGACGCCGACCATCATCAGCGCGGCCGAGACGGTGGTGCCGACCAGCGGGGTGCCGGACTTCGTCAGCCTGGTGAAGACCTTCGGGCCCTGGCCGTTGAGCGCGAGGTCGCGCAGCATGCGGCCGGTGGAGTACATGCCCGAGTTGCAGGAGGACAGGGCCGCCGTGAGGACGACGAAGTTGACGATCGCGGCGCCGACGCCGAGGCCCATCTTCTCGAAGGCCGCGACGAACGGGCTGACGCCCGGCTTGAACTCGGTCCACGGGACGACCGACAGGATCATGATCAGCGCGCCGACGTAGAAGACGGCGATGCGCCACGGCACGGTGTTGATCGCCTTCGGCAGGACCGTCTTGGGGTCCTTCGACTCGCCCGCCGTCACGCCGACCAGCTCGACCGCGAGGAACGCGAACATGACCATCTGGAGGGTCATCAGGGTCGAGCCGATGCCGTTCTCCCCGGCGAAGAAGCCGCCGAGGTCCCACAGGTGGGTGACGGAGGCGGTGTCGCCGGCGTCGGAGAAGCCGAGGGTGAGGATGCCGGCGCAGATCAGGATCATGCCGACGATCGCGGTGACCTTGACCATGGAGAACCAGAACTCCAGCTCACCGAAGAGCTTCACGGAGATCAGGTTGGCGGCGTAGAGGATCACGGTGAAGACGAGGGCGGAGAGCCACTGCGGGATGTCCCACCAGTACGTCATGTAGGTGGCCGCGGCGGTGACCTCGGTGATGCCGGTGACGACCCAGAAGAGCCAGTACGTCCAGCCGGTCGCGAAGCCCGCGAAGGGGCCGATGAACTCGCGGGCGTACTCCGAGAAGGAGCCCGACACCGGGCGGTACATGAGGAGCTCGCCGAGCGCCCGCATGATGAAGAAGATGACGAGGCCCGCGATGGCGTAGGCGAGGATCAGGCTGGGTCCCGCGATGGAGATGCCCTTGCCCGCGCCGAGGAAGAGCCCGGTGCCGATGGCGCCGCCGATCGCGATCATCTGGATCTGGCGGGCGCCGAGTGCCCGGTGGTAACCCTCGCCCGAGGCGGGGTCCGCGGCCTCATTGCCGTCGTGCTGCTTGTCGACCTGCACTGAGGTCATGGTGGTGCGCCTTTCTCCATGCTGATCCGCGCGACTGCGAGTGCGTCTGCCGCGGATCAGATCCTGATCCCCCCGGATGTGGATGGAGTGCTACCGGCGGTCAGCCGGCCCAAGCGCCCTCGGGGACAGGGGTGGCGTGCCCGAGTGGTCGTGAAGATTTATCACGGCGTGGGGGGTGATCGACGGAGTTGGGTGTGGCGCACACCACAAAAAAATACGGACATAGAGGACGCAAGATGGCCAGGCGGACGCTCTGATAACGCATTCGTTATCCGGATTTGAGCGTCCGCTGAGCGAACACCCCGCGAACTCAGACCGTCAGGGTCCCGACGAGGGACTCCTGGAGCGCCCCCAGCCAGAGGTACGCCATCACCATCGGCTTGCGCGGATCGGAGTCCGGCAGCCGGTACAGCTGCTCGCTGTCCTCGTCGTCCGTGACCTCCAGGCGGGTGCCGATGGTCAGCCGGAGGTCGTTGAGCGCGCCCAGCCAGGACCGGGACTCGTCCGGGGTGAGCTTCAGGACCGCGCCGCCCTCCCCCGCCGCCTCGGCGGAGAGGGAGTCCAGGGCGCGCACGACCGCGAGGGCGTCCTCGCGCTTGCGGGCCCGCAGGTCGTTCTCGGTGTAGCGGCGGAAGTCGGACGCGGCCGCCCGCAGCTCCTCGCTGTCGTCCCCGTACGCGTCGGGGAAGAGGCGCCGGAGGGCGGGGTCGGACGGCGGCTCGCTCGGCCCCTCGGCGAAGAGCGCGGCCAGCGGGTCCTCGTCCGCGGCGGGCTCGTCGCCCGGGCCGATCAGCTCCATGAGCTGGACGGCGAGGGAGCGGAGGATGGAGATCTCGACGTCGTCGAGCGCCACGGCCGCGCCGCCGCCCGGAAGGGCCTCGAACTGCCCGGCCATCAGAAGCGGTCCTGGGAGAGCGTCGCCCACAGGCCGTAGCCGTGCATCGCCTGCACGTCCCGTTCCATCTCCTCGCGGGTGCCGCTGGAGACCACCGCGCGGCCCTTGTTGTGCACGTCGAGCATCAGCTTGTGCGCCTTGTCCTTGGAGTATCCGAAGTACGACTGGAAGACGTACTCCACATAGCTCATCAGGTTGACCGGATCGTTGTGCACGAGGGTCACCCAGGGCACGTCGGGTTCGACGACCGCGGAGACCTCCTCGGCCGATTCCGTACGTTCGATCTCAATAGGCGCGACGCTCACTCACCCCATGTTGTCACCCCTGGGGGGCGGTCGCGCAAACGGGGCGCGCCCATGGGCCCCCCAACAGGGCACGCCCCCGGACCCACTATTCGTCACTCTGACGATTTCTGCGCTAGCATCGCTGACATGAACGCTGCGGACCTTGGGCTGCCGGTGGACGTGCCGTCGACCGCGCTCTTCACCGATCAGTACGAGCTGACCATGCTCCAGGCGGCCCTGCGGGCCGGCACCGCCGACCGGCGCTCCGTCTTCGAGGTCTTCACCCGGCGGCTGCCCGAGGGGCGGCGCTACGGCGTCCTCGCGGGCGTCGGCCGGGTCCTGGACGCCGTCGAGAACTTCCGGTTCGACCCCGCCGTCCTGGGCTTCCTGCGGGAACGCTCCATCGTCGACGAGCCGACCCTGGAATGGCTCGCCCGCTACCGCTTCTCCGGCGACATCTGGGGCTACCCCGAGGGCGAGGTGTACTTCCCCGGCTCCCCCGTGCTGCGCGTCGAGGGCTCCTTCGCGGAGTGCGTGCTCCTGGAGACCGTGATCCTCTCGATCCTCAACCACGACTCGGCCATCGCGGCCGCCGCCTCCCGCATGTCGGCCGCCGCCGGCGGACGGCGCCTGATCGAGATGGGCGCCCGCCGCACCCACGAGCTGGCGGCCGTCGCCGCCTCCCGCGCCGCCTACGTCGGCGGCTTCGACTCCACCTCCGACCTCGCGGCCGGCTTCCGCTACGGCATCCCGACCGTCGGCACCTCCGCCCACGCCTTCACCCTGCTCCACGACAGCGAGCGGGACGCCTTCCGGGCCCAGGTGGAGACCCTGGGACGCGGCACGACCCTGCTCGTCGACACGTACGACGTGGCCGAGGCCGTCCGCGCCGCCGTCGAGATCGCCGGACCCGAGCTGGGGGCCGTACGGATCGACTCCGGCGACCTGCTGCTCGTCGCCCACCGGGTGCGGGCCCAGCTCGACGAGCTGGGCGCCCGGGACACCAGGATCGTGGTCACCTCGGACCTCGACGAGTACGCCATCGCCTCGCTCGCGGCGGCCCCGGTCGACGCGTACGGGGTGGGCACGCAGCTGGTCACCGGCAGCGGCCACCCGACCTGCTCCATGGTCTACAAGCTGGTCGCCCGGGCCGCCTCGGCCGACCCGAAGGCGCCCCTGGTGCCGGTGGCCAAGAAGTCGCTGGGCGGCAAGGCCTCCGTCGGCGGCCGCAAGTGGGCGGCGCGCCGGCCCGACGCGGCCGGGGTCGCCGAGGCGGAGGTCGTGGGCACCGGCCCGGTCCCGCCGGAGCTCGCCGACCACCAGCTGCTCGTCGAGCTGGTCAAGGGCGGCGAGGTGGTGGCCCGGGAGCCCCTGGAGACCGCCAGGTCGCGGCACATCGCGGCCCGGGCGGGGCTGCCGATGTCGGCGATGCAGCTGTCGCGCGGCGAGCCGGTCCTGCCGACCGAGTACGCCTGACCCCGTACGCACAGGAGTCCTCGGTGACGCCCCCTCCCGCCGGGAGGGGGAAGTCTCTAGGCTCGAAGAATTCCCTCCCGACCCGCTAAGGACACCCGCCATGCACCGCGCATTGATCGTTGTGGACGTTCAGAACGACTTCTGCGAGGGCGGCAGCCTCGCGGTGACCGGCGGCGCGGACGTCGCCGCCGCCATCACCGACCTGGTGGGCCAGACGGCGGGCACCTCCTACCGGCACGTCGTCGCCACCCGCGACCACCACGTCGACCCGGGCGAGCACTTCGCCCCGGCCGGCGAGGAGCCGGACTACGCGTCCTCCTGGCCGGTGCACTGCGTGGCCGGCACGGAGGGCGTCGGCTTCCACCCGAACTTCGCGCCCGCCGTCGCGAGCGGGGCGATCGACGCCGTCTTCGACAAGGGCGCGTACTCGGCGGCGTACAGCGGCTTCGAGGGGCTCGACGAGAACGGGGAGACGCTCGCGGAGTGGCTGCGCTCCCGGGACGTCACCGAGGTCGACGTGGTCGGCATCGCCACCGACCACTGCGTCCGGGCCACGGCCCTGGACGCGGCGCGGGAGGGCTTCCGGACCCACGTCCTGCTCGACCTGACGGCCGGCGTGGCCGAGGAGACCACGGGGCGGGCCCTGGAGGAGCTCCGGGCGGCGGGCGTCCGGCTGACGGGCAAGCCGGTCGTCGCGTAGCGCTGCGCGAGCCGGTCGTGGCGCAGGGCTACGCAAGCCGGTCGTCGCGTAGGGCTACGCGGCGGGCGCCTTCGGGAGGGTCCGTACGGGGTGCCACAGCTCGTGGACGGTGCTGCGCCACAGCAGGCCGTCCGGGTGGTGCAGGACCGCGGTGACCTCGTCCGGGGTGGGCGGCTCGGAGTTGCCGCGGAGGTAGACCGCCCGCAGCCCCAGGTTCCGCAGCCGGGTCAGGGCGCGGGCGCGGTTGGCGGCGTGGACCAGGAAGCGGACGGTGACGCCGTCGCCGGCCGGGCTGGGCAGCCCTATGGCGACCACCACACTGCCTCCCGGCAGTTTGCAGAACCCTCCGTTGGGCATGCGGAACCACTCCCCCGTGGATCGGATGTCAATAAGAACTGGTCAGACGCACCTAAACACGAACGGCCGCCGCCCGCTAGAGGGCGACGGCCGATCATGCTTTGACCTGCGGTTTTGCTAATTACTTGGTCGAGGGACCGACCTGAACCGTGATCGTCTGGCCATCCTTCGGCTCCTTGACGACCTGGATCTTGGTGTTGGTGTCAGTTACCTGGACACCGGCGAGCGGGGTCTCGGCGAACCAGTAGACGCCCTTGCGGTCGTCGAAGACCGGGTTGCCGGCCTGGGACGGGACCCAGGTGGCGACGCCCTTGTTGTGCAGCTGGAAGCCGTCCGTGCGGGAGAGGCTGAACGGCGAGTCGTACGCCTGGACGCGGTTGCGCATCAGGGTGCCGTCCGACCACTTCAGCGGGCTCGGGTGGGCGTCGATCGGGAGGACCCGACCCACACCGGGGTGCTGGGAGGTGTTGTTGTCCTTCTGGGACAGGTCCCACTTCCAGATGAGCAGACCGTTCTGGTACGGGTAGTGCTCGACCCAGCCGGCCTTGTCACCCGTGAAACCGAAGTTGTACGGGCCGACCTTGAGGGTCGAGTCGTACGAGACGTACTGGCGGTTCTCCGCGATGTAGTACTGCTCGTACTCCTTCGTGAAGCCCTTGCCGATCCGCGAGAAGCCCTTCGCGGTCCAGCCGTTGTCACCGTTCTCGGCGTTGTCCGAGAAGACGGCGGCACCGTCGGCGGTCAGCGTGATGGCGTCGGCGGTGAAGCCCTTGCCGCCCGCGCCGCCGTCCGTCTGGTAGCGGAAGCGGAGGTCGAACTTCTTGCCCGCGAACGCGTTCAGGTCGTAGACGAGCTTCTTGTGCGTGCCGGAGACGTCGGTCAGCGCCGGGGCGCCGGAGGCGTCCTTCGGGATGGCCACGCCGTCGGCGGTGCCGTTCAGCGCCGTCCAGTTGGCGCCGCCGTCCGTCGACGCCTCGGCGTAGAGGTAGTCGTAGTCCAGCTCGATGTCGTACCAGCCCTGGAGCTCCAGGGAGGCCGAGGTCTTGCCGGTCAGGTCGACGGAGCGGGTGAGGGTGTTCTTGAGGTCGTCACCCATGTTGCTCCACCACTGGGTGGCGCCCTCGGCGGGAGCCACGACGTCGGTGGGAACGACCTTCTTCGGCAGCTCGACGACGAGCGCCTGGGGGTTCTTCGTGTTGTACTCCGAGACGCCCAGCTTGTGGGTCGTCTTGGTGGCGCGCTGCCAGTCGTTGACCTTGGCGTAGTTCAGCCAGCCGAGCTGGAGCTTGTCCCAGGCGGTCATGTCGCCGGGCATGTCACCGATGGAGTCCTTGCCCTGGCCGAGCCAGGAACCGGACGACATCAGGGTCCAGAAGCCGGTGGAGTTCTCGCCGCCGGAGGTGTCGTAGTGGTCCGGCAGACCGAGGTCGTGGCCGTACTCGTGCGCGAAGACGCCGAGGCCGCCGTTCTCCGGCTGCATCGTGTAGTCGCCAACCCAGATGCCGGTGTCACCGATCGGGGTGCCGCCGGCCTTGTTGTTCGCGGGGCCGGTCTTGCCCGCGTTGGTGCCGTAGGCGTACCAGCGGTGGGCCCACAGGGCGTTCTTGCCCTCGGCGCCGCCGCCGGCCGACTCGTCCTCGCCCGCGTGCACGAGCTGGAAGTGGTCGATGTAGCCGTCGGGCTCGTTGAAGTTGCCGTCGCCGTCGAAGTCGTAACGGTCCCACTGGTCGTACGTGGCCAGCTGGGCCTTGATCTGGGCGTCGGTCTGGCCCTTGGCCTTCTGGTCGGCGACCCAGGCGTTGAGACCGTCGCGGACGGTGTCCCAGACGTTGGCGCAGTTGGTCTGGCCGCAGTAGTTCGAGCCGTAACGGGCCTCGTTGTACGGGACCTTGACCCAGTCGGAGACCGCGCCGTCGACCGAGTAGCGGCCGGACGAGGTGCGCTCGTAGAACGTCTTCAGGGACTGCTTCTGCTTGCCCTTGGCGTCCTTGCCGGTACCGAAGTACAGGTCCTGGAAGTGCTGCTGGTTGTAGTCCGCCTGCCAGGCCGTGGAGTTGTCGTTCGCACGGTCCGGCTGAGCTATGCGGTTGTGCAGCGGGCCGGGCTCGCCACCGTACTTCGGCTTGAGCTCGGTGGTGTCGTCGTCCTTGCGGTCGACCAGGGTGGTGTTGTCCACCTGGTCGCCGAACTCGACGAGGATCGTGAAGATCTTGTCGGTCTTCTCGCGGCCCAGCTCGACGTACTTCTTCGCGCCGAGCTTGACGACCTGCGAGCCGCCCCGGTTCTCGACCTTGGACTCGCCGTTGAGCACCTGCTCCAGGGCAGCCTTGCGCTGCTGCTCCTGCTGCTCGCTGAACGGGCCGTCGAGGTCGTGGTCGACCGCCGTCTTGTCGACGGTCTGGATGCCGGCCGGCGTCACGCTGCCGTGGTTGTCGGCCCAGGCGGTGGTGAAGGTCGAGGCGGTGGCGGCGGTAGCCGCGAGCGCCACGACGACTGCGGACGCTCTGATCGCCCGTCGTCTGTTGGTCACTTGGTGTTGTCCTCCCCGGCGCCCACGCCCTCGGACCGAAGGTGGGGTGTCCGTCCGGCGGGGGTCGCGCGTCACAAGTGACGACATTCGACCGGAGTGGGGCGAGAAAAGACAGATCTTGACTTGCACGGGTCAACTGCACTATGCAGGATCGATTTTCCGATTATCGAACACTCAGCGGGCGCACGGTGAAGGAAGATTGACGATTCCGTGACCCCGTGCGCCCCCCGTGCACCGGCACCGTGGGTAAGGTCACGCTTACCTGTCGCACCCTCCGGGCATCCACCGTCGTAGAGTCGAACCGAAGTCTCGAGGGGCGGTACCCGTCATGCAGCGTCCGAACGCCGCACAGCTCACCTACGGTTCGGCCACCGTCGTCCTCTCGACCGTCGCCCTGCTGCTGCTCTCCGGTACCACGACGACCCTGGGCATCGCGGTGATCTGTACCGCAGGCCTGCTGCTCGGCACTCTCGTGGCGGTGACGATGCCGGTACGCGGGCGGCCCGTCAACACCCCCGTGGACGAAGAGATCCGGGTGCCGGCCCAGCGCGTGGGCGCGGGGGCCGATACCCGGATCGGTTCGTAATACTTCGTCCGTATTGCTGTGTTGTCGTCCCTACTGGGGGACGGTGACGACGACCGTCTTCGCCGCCTTGTCGTGCAGACCCTGCTTGTACGGCTTGTCGACCACGATCAGGATCAGGATCAGCAGCGGCCACAGGCAGGCGCAGCAGATCAGCGCGGGAAGCCAGAGCACGACGGCGCGCAACAGCGACTGGCTCATCGGCGGCGTCGTCCCGTCGTTGAGCATCGCGACCCGCAGCTTCATCAGCCTCTTGCCGATGGTCTGGCCGTTCTTGGCCGTCAGCACGGTGTCGTACGCGACGTAGGCGACGATCGTGATGATCTGGAAGACGAGCTGGCTGCCGCCGTTGAGGCTGTTGACCGTGTCCCCGAAGTCGTTGCCGTCCCGGGTCGCCCGTTGGTAGATGTCGAAGGGGATGCCGATGATCGCGAGCGGCACCGCGATGATCACCCAGTCGATCAGCCGGGCGAGGACGCGCCGGCCCGTCTCCGCGAGCGGCGGCATCCCGGAGAGCGGATCGTTTCCGCCGTAACCGCCGCCGTAAGGACTGCCGTACGGAGGCGGGGGCGGGGGCATGTCGTCGTACGGGGAGCCGCCGCCGTACGGGGAGTCGTACGGGCTCCCCGGCGGAGGTCCTCCCGGGGGCGGCCCCGACGGCGGCGGACCGCCCGGCGGCGGCTCCGGAGGCCTCTTGCTGAAGGGGTCGTCCTCGGGCGGCTGGCCGGGCGGCGGCTGGTCGGTGCTCATGGGGGCAGTGCATCCCGGGCGGGACGGCCCCGCAAGGATTCACCGCCCGTTCGAGGGACGGCGCTCGCTCAGCGCGCGACGAAGGTGCGGGCCGCCTTGTCGTGCCAGCACTGGCGCCAGGGGCGGTCGAAGAGACACCACAGGACGTTGACGACCCCGATGGCCAGGAGTCCCAGGACGCTGTAGACGAGCCAGCGGCGGAGCGCCTTCCCGAACGTCGGCGGCTCGTGCGCCTCGATGTCCCGCACCTCGATCCCGCACAGCTTCTTGCCCAGGGTGCGGCCCCACTTGGCGGTGGGCAGCGCCTCGTACAGGACGCCGAGGACGAACAGCGAGGCGAGCGCGATGCCGAACTGGACGGAGGTCGTGGAGTCGAGCAGCCAGACCTGGACGGTGGTGCCGGACTGCCTGGCCGCCTCGATCTTGCCCTCGATGTGGTCGACGGCCGCGGTCACGAAGGGCATGGAGGCCGCGCCGACCAGCGCGCCCAGGACGACGCTGTCGATCAGCCGGGCGACCAGCCGCCTGCCGAGCCCGGCGGGGCGCGCGGCGGCCTGCGCACGGGCCGCCTGCTGGAACACGTCCTCGACGGGCGGCTTCCACGGGAGGACGGGCTGCTGCTCCTGGGGCTGGACCTGGGCCTGCGGCTGCTGCTGGCCCCAGGAGGGGGTGGCCGGCGCCGTCGGTGCGGGGGCCGGGGCCGGGGCCGCAGCGGCGGGGGCCGGGGCCGTCGGTGCGGGGGCCGGGGCCGGTTGGGGCTGAGGCTGGGGCTGGGGCTGAGGTGCCGGGGAGGGCGTCGGGATCGGGGTGACCGGCATGCCTCCGAGGCGCGCCGCTCCCCCGGTCGCCCGGGGATCGACGGCGGGCGTCGGGGCGGGGGACGCCGAGGCGGCGGATGCCGGGGCGGTGGGCGTCGGGGCGGGGGACGCCTGGGCGGGGGACGCCTGGGCGGGGGGCCGCTCCTCCTCCGGCTCGCTCCCGCCCGCGACCGGCCACTCGGCCGGGGTACGGGGGTCGGGCGTGCGGGGCGTGCCCCAGGAGACCTTCTGGTCGAGGTCGCCACCGAAGCCGGTCTGACGGGAGGAGTCCGCCTGCCAGGCCGACGCGGGCTCCGGCGCGAGCGGCTCCTCGTCGAGGAAGACGGGCCCGGTCTCCTCCACCGTGGGTACGGGGGCGGAGGCGGGCGTGGATGCGAGGGGCTGCGCCTGGGCGGGCACGTGCGCGGAGGCCTGCACCTGCGCGGGGGCCACGGCGGACGCGGCGGACTGAACGGGCGCGGCGGACTGAACGGCCGCAGCCGGATGCGCGGGCGCGGCGGACTGAACGGCCGCAGCCGGATGCGCGGGCGCGGCCGACTGGACGGGCGCCGCCGACTGCGCGGGCGTGGCGGTCGCCGGTGACACGGCCGGGGCCGGGGCCGGGCTGGAGGCCAGGATGGGACCGGCCGGGATCGCCGAGGCGGGCGGGTGCGGCGGAACCTCGCCGTCCGCGGGGGCGGGCCGGCTCGTGCCGGGCACCCACGCACCCCCGTTCCAGTACCGGATGTATCCGGGAATGGACGGGTCCGGGTAGTACCCCGCCTGCGGTACCTCTCCGCCGCCTCCAGGAGGAGTAGCCACTGCCCCGACTCCGTTCAGTCACAACGCCTTTGATCCGCACGGCAGCGCGCCGGGCGTGCCGCACCCAAGGAGGACAGTAACGAAGAACGTCCCCGAGGGAACAAAGAGCCCACGATAAAGCCCGCCTTCGGGGGGACGCGCACCGGAATCGATCACTCCCCGTGATGTTCGGGCCGTTGCATCCTGCCCGGCGGACCTCCCGGAAAAACTTCCCGAAAAAACTTCCCGAAGTCGCGTAATGAACCGCGACCACCCCGCTCTCTCCGGGTGAAGGCCCGCCCGGGGCCCGTCCGCGAGAAGGAGCACGGCCATGCAGAACACCGACAACACCACCGTCGAGCGCGAGCTGGAGCTGAAGCTGGTCCTCTCCCCCGAGCGCTCCGTCCCCGTCCCCGCCCGGCTCGCCTACCGGACCGACGACCCGTACGCCGTCCACATCACCTTCCACATCGGCACGGACCACCCGGTCAACTGGACCTTCGCGCGCGAGCTGCTCGTCGAGGGCGTCTTCCGGGCCTGCGGCCACGGGGACGTCCGCATCTGGCCCACGAAGGTCGAGGGCCGCAGCGTCATCCTGATGGCCCTCTCCTCCCCCGACGGCGACGCCCTGCTCGAAGCCCCGTCCGCGCAGGTGTCCGCCTGGCTGGAGCGGACCCTGCGCGCGGTGCCGCCGGGCACCGAGTCCGAGCGGCTCGGCATCGACGACGGGCTCGCGGAGCTCCTGGCGACCACCGTGGTCGCCGACGAGCTGTGGCTGCGCGACCCGTGGCCGTCGGACGAGTCCCAGGACGGCGAGCTGTGAGCTCCGTACGCGTGCGCGTGGACCCGATGGATTCAGAAGAGTTTTCCGGGGTTGAGGAGCCCCAGCGGGTCGAAGGCGGCCTTGATCCCCCGCTGGAGCTCCAGACCGACCGGGCCCAGTTCCCGTGCCAGCCACTCCTTCTTGAGGACGCCCACGCCGTGCTCGCCGGTGATCGTGCCGCCGAGCGCGAGGCCGAGCGCCATGATCTCGTCGAAGGACTCCCGCGCCCGCCGCGACTCGTCCTCGTCGGTGTGGTCGAAACAGACGACGGGATGGGTGTTGCCGTCGCCCGCGTGCGCGCAGACGCCGATGGTCAGGCGGTACTTGTCCGCGATCGCCGCCGTGCCGTCGAGCATCTCGGCGAGCCGCGTCCGCGGCACGCACACGTCGTCGATCATCGTCGCGGACTTGATCGTCTCCAGGGCGGTGAGGGAGAGCCGGCGCGCCTGGAGGAGGAGTTCGGACTCGGCGGTGTCCGCAGCCGGGACGACCTCGGTGGCGCCCGCCGCCGTGCACAGCTCCCCCACCGCGGCGAGGTCGGCGGCCGGGTCCGGGGTGTCGAAGGCGCACAGGAGCAGCGCCTCGGTGGTGTCCGGCAGCCCCATGCGCGCCAGCTTGTTGACCGCCTGGACGGTGGTGCGGTCCATGAGTTCGAGCAGCGACGGGGTGTGGCCGCGCTCCATGATCGCGCAGACGGCCTCGCAGGCGGCGGCCGCGGAGGGGAACTCGGCGGCGAGGGCGAGCTGCGCCGGCGGCTGCGGCTTGAGCGCGAGCACGGCCCCGACGACGATGCCGAGACTGCCCTCCGAGCCGACGAAGAGCCGGGTCAGGTCGTATCCGGCGACGCCCTTCGCCGTACGCCGGCCGGTGCGCAGGAGCCGGCCGTCGGCGAGGACGACGTCCAGACCGAGCACGTACTCGGCGGTGACCCCGTACTTGACGCAGCACAGGCCGCCGGAGGCGGTGCCGATGTTCCCGCCGATGGTGCAGGTCTCCCAGCTGGAGGGGTCCGGCGGGTAGTACAGGCCGTGTTCGGCGACGGCGCGGGACAGCACGGCGTTGACGACGCCCGGTTCGACGACGGCGATCCGGTCGACCGGGTTGATCTCCAGGATGCGGTCCATCTTGACGAGGGAGAGCACGATGCAGCCGTCGGAGGCGTTGGCGCCGCCTGACAGGCCCGTGCGGGCGCCCTGCGGGACGACGGGGACGCGGAGTTCGGTCGCGGTGCGCATGACGTGCCGGACCTGTTCGACCGTGCGCGGGAGCACGACGGCCGCGGGGGTGTCGGCCGCGCAGAAACTCGCCATGTCGCGCGCGTAGGAGGCCGTCACGTCCGGATCGGTGAGCAGCGCCTCGGCCGGGAGTCCGGCCCCGAGGGCCTCGTGGAGCCCCTGAAGATCGTCCTTCTGAAGATCGTCCATGCGTCCAGCGTGGCACCCGGGGCCATCGGTGTGAACCCGCCGGAGCGAGCGCTTCGTGTGCTCTTCGTACAGGCGGAGGCGGGCGCACAGTGAGCGCCATGAAGACCGAGAACGTGTCGAGGACGGTCCTGGCGGCCGGGGCGGGCGCGGTGCTCGCGGCGACGGCCCTGCTGTACGTCCCGGAGTTCGCCGGCCAGGGCCCGCCCCCGCCCGGGCCGGCGGAGCGGGCGACGATCGCGGCCCACGCGGGCGCGCAGGCCGCGCTGCCGGACCTGGCCGCGCTGATCACCGACCGGGAGAAGTGGCTGCGGGCCCATCCGGACGACGAGGCCTCCTGGGCCGAGCTGGGCGCGGCGTACACGGAGCGGGGCAGCCGGGTCGGAGACGTACGTGACTATCCGCGGGCCGAGCGGGCACTGCGCCGCTCGCTCGCCGAACGGCCCGCCGCCCGCGGCAACCTGGAGGCGCAGCTGGGGCTCGGGGCGCTCGCCGGGGCGCGGGGCGACTGGAAGACGGCCGAGGAGTGGGGCGAGCGGGTGCGGAAGGCCGACCCGCGCCGATGGGCCGTGTACCCGGTCCTGATGGACGCGTACAACGGCCTCGGGAAGTACGAGGCGGCCCGGAAGGCCATGGAGAGCCTGGAGGGGCTCCACGCGGGCGCGGTGGTGCGGGCCAGGGCCGCGCAGACCTACCGCGACCGGGGCTGGCGCGAGGACGCCGACGCGGCGGCCCTCGACGCGGCGGCGCTCGCGGAGACGGACACGGAGAAGGCGGCGGCCCTCGCGCGGCTCGGGGACCTGGCGTGGGAGCGGGGCGAAGCGGAGGAGGCCCTCGGACGGTTCGGGGCGGCGCTGCGGCTCGTACGGGACCACGGGCCGTCCTTCGCGGGCCGGGCGCGCGCGCTCGCGGCCCTCGGCCGCACGGACGAGGCGGTGCGCGAGTGGCGGGCGGCCCTGGTCCGGCTGCCGCTGCCGGAGTACCTCCTGGAGGCGGGCGAACTGTACGAGTCGCTGGGCCTCGACGGGAACGCGCGGGCCCTGTACGAGCGGCTGCGGGCGGGCACGTGGACGGGGGCGGAGGTGGCTCTCGGGCTGCTCGACGCGGACCACGGCGAGCCGGCGGCGGCGGTCGTCCGGATGCGGGCGGAGTGGGCGCGGGGCCACCGCTCGGTGCGGGTGGCGGACGCGCTGGGCTGGGCCCTGCACCGCTCGGGAGCCTCGAAGGAGGCGCTGGGGTACGCGAAGATCGCCACGGAGGAGGGGCTGCGGAGCGCGCTCTTCGCGTACCACCGGGGCGAGATCGAGCGGGCGCTCGAACAGACCGGCCCGGCGCGCCGCCACCTGGCGGAGGCCCTGCGGATCAACCCGGAGTTCTCCCCGCTGCACGCCCGGCGGGCGGAGGTGTCCCTGGCGGCCCTGGGCGAGCTGCCGGACGGTCCCCCGCCGGAACTCCGCACGAAGCCGGCACCGCCACGCCGCAACTGAACCCGCCCGCCGTGCGGGCCGGGGCCGCCGTGCGGGAGCGGCGGGGCGCATGCGTGAGGGGCCCCGGGGACCTGGTCCCGGAGCCCCTCACAGGCGGCGGCTAGAGGTTGCCGCGCTTCTCCTGCTCCCGCTCGATCGCCTCGAACAGCGCCTTGAAGTTGCCCTTGCCGAAGCCCATCGACCCGTGACGCTCGATCATCTCGAAGAAGACGGTCGGGCGGTCCTGGACCGGCTTGGTGAAGATCTGCAGCAGGTAGCCGTCCTCGTCGCGGTCGACGAGGATCTTCAGCTCGCGCAGGGTCTCGACGGGCACGCGCGTCTCGCCCGCCCACTCACCGAGCGTGTCGTAGTACGAGTCGGGGGTGTCGAGGAACTGCACGCCCGCGGCCCGCATCGTCCGCACGGAGGCCACGATGTCGTTGGTGGCGAGGGCGATGTGCTGCACGCCGGCGCCGCCGTAGAACTCGAGGTACTCGTCGATCTGCGACTTCTTCTTCGCGATCGCCGGCTCGTTGATCGGGAACTTCACCTTGAGGGTGCCGTCCGCGACGACCTTCGACATCAGCGCCGAGTACTCGGTCGCGATGTCGTCGCCCACGAACTCCTTCATGTTCGTGAAGCCCATGACCTTGTTGTAGAAGCCGACCCAGTCGTTCATCTTGCCGAGCTCGACGTTGCCGACGCAGTGGTCGATGGCCTGGAAGGTCCGCTTGGCCGGGGGCTCGACGATCGGGTTGGCGGAGACGAAGCCCGGCAGGTACGGGCCGTCGTAGCCGGAGCGCTCGACGAGGGTGTGACGGGTCTTGCCGTACGTGGCGATGGCGGCGAGGACGACGGTGCCGTTCTCGTCCTTCAGCTCGTAGGGCTCGGTGATGCCGGTGGCGCCGTGCTCGACGGCGTAGGCGTAGGCGGCACGCGCGTCCGGCACCTCGATCGCCAGGTCGACGACGCCGTCGCCGTGCTCGGCGACGTGCTCGGCGAGGAAGCGGCCCCAGTCGGTCGCGACCTTGATGACGGAGGTGAACACGAACCGGGCGGAGCCGTTGGTGAGGACGTAACTGGCGGTCTCGCGGCTGCCGTTCTCCGGTCCGGAGTAGGCGACCAGCTTCATGCCGAAGGCCGTGGAGTAGTAGTGCGCGGCCTGCTTGGCGTTGCCGACGGCGAAGACGACCGCGTCCATTCCCTTGACCGGGAAGGGATCGGCCTCGCGCGCGGTGGAAGGGTTGGGATCGATAGTCATCGAGGTATCTGCCATGGCAGCAATGTCCCGCCGTTCGGCAAGGTGCGCAAGAGTTCGCTTATCCACTGGTCAAGGTGTACAGCGACCGGCGAGTATGGCCGTGCGACTTGTACATCCTGACCATGGAGAGGCCGCTGTGGCGATCGATCATTTGGACGGCCGGCTGATCGCGCTCCTCGCGCGAGAGCCGCGCATCGGGGTCCTGGAGGCCTCCCGGCGCCTGGGGGTGGCGCGCGGCACGGTGCAGGCCCGCCTGGACCGGCTCCAGGCGAGCGGGGTGATCCGCGGGTTCGGCCCGCAGGTGGATCCGGCGGCGCTCGGGTATCCGGTGACGGCCTTCGCGACCCTGGAGATCAAGCAGGGCCAGGGCGCCGATGTGCGGGGGCATCTGGCGACGGTGCCGGAGGTCCTGGAACTGCACACGACGACGGGCCACGGGGACATGCTCTGCCGGCTCGTCGCCCGCTCGAACGCGGACCTGCAGCGGGTGATCGACAGGGTGGTGGCCTTCGAGGGGATCGTGCGGGCGTCGACGGCGATCGTGATGGAGAACCCGGTCCCGCTGCGGATCATCCCGCTGGTGGAGCAGGCGGCGAGCGAGTAGACGCAAGGGGGCCACGCAGAAGGGTCCGTGCAAAGAAGGAGTTGCAAAGAACCTCTTGCAACTCCTTCTTTGCAACTCTACGATTCAGGTATGTCCGAGCCCGAAGAGCATCTGAGCAACGCCCTGGACCCGCGCTCCCTGCGCGGGCTCGCCCACCCGCTCCGGATCCAGCTGCTGCGCAGCCTGCGCCGGAACGGTCCCGCCACCGCCTCCCAACTGGCCGAGCGGCTCAGGGAGTCCAGCGGCGCGACCAGCTACCACCTGCGCCAGCTCGCGGCCCACGGCTTCGTCGAGGACGACCCGACACTCGGCAAGGGCCGGGAGCGCTGGTGGAAGGCGGCCCGGCAGAGCACGACCGTCGACGAGTCGCTCTACAAGAACCCGGACCCGGAGGTCCGGGGCGCCATCGCGGTCTACACCCACGAGATCGCGAACATCCACACCCAGGAGCTCAACACCTACCTCGGCACCCACCAGGACTGGCACGAGAGCTGGCTCGGCGCCTCCGACATGAGCGACTTCACGCTCCGCCTGCCGCCCGGAAAGCTGCGCGAGCTCGACGAACGGATACACGCCCTCATCGATTCGTACCGGGACGTCGAGGAGAAGGACGCGCCGGACGCCGAGCGCGTACGGATCCACTTCCACGCCTTCCCGCAGCGCGAGGACTGACCCGGGACCCGCCGCACGACCCGCACGACCGCACCGTCACCGCCCACGCCCACGGAAGGACCCGCATCATGCATGCCGACATCCCCCTCCTGCTGCACGCGCTGACCGCCGAGGAGCTCCGGCGCGAGGCCGCCGCCGTCCGACCGGACACCCCCGCCCGCCACCCGGCCGCCCTGGCCGCGTGACCGAACCGGGGGATCGGGGGGACATCAGGTGACGACAGAACAGAACGACCGCACTCCGCTGGCCGGCGTCCTGGCCGCCAACGCCGTGTCGGTCACCGGCAATTCGCTCACGCTCATCGGCGTCCCGTGGTTCGCGCTCGAGACCACGGGAAGCCCCGGCAAGGCCGGACTGGTCGCCTTCTGCGCGGCCGTCCCCGTCGTGCTCGCCGCCGTCGCCGGCGGCCCGGTCATCGACCGCCTCGGGCGCCGCCGGGTCAGCGTCACGTCCGACCTGGTCTGCGGCCTCGCGCTCACCGCGATCCCGCTCCTGCACCAGACCGGTCTCCTCCGGTTCTGGATGCTCTGCGCGCTGATGGCGGTCACGGGCCTGTTCCACGCGCCCGGCGAGATGGCCCGGTACGTGCTCGTCCCCGACCTGGCCGGGCGCGCCGGGACATCGCTCACCCGGGCCGCCAGCCTGTACGACGCGGTGGCGCGCGGGGCCCGGATGACGGGCGCCGCGATCGCCGGACTGCTCGTCGCGTTCATGGGCCCCGGCACCGTGCTGTACGTCGACGGGGCCACCTTCGCCGTCTCCGCGCTGCTCGTCACCGCGACCCTGTGCGGGGTGCCGTCGGCGGAGCCGCTGCGCGAGGGACCACGCCTCTCCGTCGCCCGCTACCGCGCCGATCTGCGCGAGGGGTACTCCTTCCTGTTCCGCGCCCGGCTGATGCTCGGGATCACGGTCATGGTGATGGTGACCAACGGCCTCAACCAGAGCTGGAGTTCGGTGCTGCTGCCGGTCCACGCCCGGGAGGAGCTCGGCGGACCCGCCGCGCAGGGCCTGCTCGTCTCGGTCTTCGCCGGCTGCGCCCTCGCGGGCGCCCTGCTCTACGGGGCGGTCGGGGAGCGCTTCCCGCGCCGGGCCGTGTTCACGGCGGGCTTCCTGATAGGCGGCGCCCCGCCGTACGTGGTGGCCGCCCTCACCGACACCACCGCGCCCCTCCTGGTGACGGTGGCGGCGTCGGGGTTCGGCGTCGGGGTCCTCAACCCGATCCTGACCACCGTCGCCTACGAGCAGGTGCCCGACGAGCTGCGCAGCCGGGTCATGGGCGCGAGTACGGCGGGAGTGCTGCTCACGACCCCGCTGGGCGGACTCGTGGCGGGTCTCCTGGTCGAGCGGGCCGGACTGACGGCGACACTGCTCGGGATCGGGGCGCTCTACTTCCTCGCGACGCTCTCGCCGATGGTCTTCCCGGCCTGGCGCGGCATGGACGCCCCGCCGAAGACCGGCCCCGCCGACCTGGCCGACGTCGCTGCCGACGGCGCCGCCGAGGACGTCAGCAGGACGGAACCTTCGATTCCTGCCCCTGCTCCAGGGCCCGCAGGGACGCCACCGCGTCGCTGAGCTCGGTGACGGGCACCAGCCGCAGGCCCTTCGGCTGCTCGGCCAGGGCGTCCGAGCACTCGTCCTTCGGGACGAGGAAGACGGTGGCCCCGTCCCGGGCGGCGGCCTGCGTCTTCAGGGAGACCCCGCCGACCGCGCCGACCGAGCCGTCCGGTTCGATCGTCCCCGTACCGGCGACGATCCGGCCGCCGGTGAGGTCGCCGCCGTCCCCGTCGCCGTCGAGCTTGTCGACGATGCCGAGGGAGAAGAGCAGCCCGGCACTGGGCCCGCCGATGTCCGCGAGGTGCAGGGTCACCTTCACCTTCCCGGGATCCTTCTTCAGGTACCCGAGCGCGGCGAGGGTGGCGGCGTCCTGCGACTCCTTCATCTGCCCGAGGTTGTGCTTCTCGATCTCGGCGTCGGACTTCCCCGAGGGGTAGACGGAGTCGTGCGGCAGGACGGCCCGGTCGGCACGGAACCAGGCGTCGACCACGTCGCCGAGGTCCACGTCGGTGGACGGCCCGGTCGCGATGATCGTCGTCATCCGCAGCTGCCCCTGGGTGGGCCGGACGGGGGCGCCGGTGACGGTGATGACCTCCCGTCCCTTGTCCTCGCCGAGCACGTCGGCGGTCGTGCCGGGCTGCGCGATCGCGTACGGCAGCGGCGCGAGCCCGACGACGGCGAAGAGGGCGGCGACGGGCAGGGCGCAGAGCGCGAGGGCGCGGGGACGGGAGAGGCTGGAGAGCACGCCCCCAATCTACTGGGGCGCGCGCCGGGGCCGGGTCGGGGGCGCGGGCGCCCGGAGCCGGTGATCGAAGAAGGCCCGCACCCCGTGCCGCACGAGGGCCGTCGTCGCCGTGTCCCCCGCTCCGACGAGCGCGGCCCTGGTTCCGGCGGTGACGAGCCCGGCGGCCTGGAGCTGCGGGACGAGGTGGGCGTAGTCGCTGAGGACCCAGTGGTTGGCGTCGGTCAGCAGGACGCGCCGGGCCGGCAGGCCGGCCCAGGAGCGTTCGAGACGGTCGGCGAACTCGAATCCGTCCGTACGGAACATGAGCAGGGGCCGGTCGAGGCCCGCCACCAGCCCCGGATCGAGGTCCAGAAAGCCCTCCAGGTTGACGCCGGCGGCGATCCGGTCGTCGGAGGCCAGGGCGTGGACGGCGGCGGTGCCGCCCGCCGAGTGCCCGTACACGCCGATCCGGCGCAGGTCCATGACGGGGGTGAGGGGCAGGTCCCCGAGCCGGTCGAGGACGAAGCGGAGGTCCGCGACCCGGGTGTCGATCATGGTGCGGAAGGTCTCGGGGTCCGGATTCCCCCGAAGGGCGGTCCAGCGCATCCCGCTCGGCAGCTCCACCTGGCTGGCGTCGCCCGGGTGGTCGACGAGGACCACGACCCGGCCGTGGCTCGCGAGGTCCTCGGCGAGGGTCGTGCCGAGGGTCCGGGAGTCGCCGCCGCCCGGGGAGTACAGCAGCACCGGGCGGCGCCCGGGGAGCGGAGGCGCGTTCACGTGGCCGTGGGTGAGGACCGCGCCCCAGTCGACGCCGGCGGCGGGAAGACCGGGGTGCACCAGGGGCGCCAGGCCGGCGAACTCCCGGGCCTCGGCGGGGGTGAGCTGCGGGGCGCGCGGGAAGCCGCGGACGGTACGGGCCGGGTGGAGAACGCTGATCATCACCTCCCGGGCGCCGGGCTCCCACGGGTCGTCGCGGGAGGTGTCCGTCAGGGCGAAGGTGCGGAGGCCGACTCGGTGGGGGCCGGTCGGCGCGGGCAGCCGGAGAGCGGCGGTCTCCTCCGCCGCCCGGGCTGCGGCGGGGCCGAGCAGGACGGCGGCGGCACCGAGGAGGGCGCTCTTGGCGACGGTCCGGCGGCTGGGTGCGGGGTGCTTGGTCATGCACGGCATCCTTGGGCGGGGCGGGGTGCGGCGCGAAGGTTGAGGCCTCGCCCGAAAGGCTGGCGAACCGGGGGAAGCTTGCTGCGCATCCACTTCACGCCGGAGGACTACACGCGGGTGCGGTTCGCGCCCCGCCCGTCCCCCGTGCCCGAACTGCACGCCGCGCTGATGATGCTCGGCGCCCCGCACGAGGAGCTGCTCTTCGGGCGCTGGCGGGGCAGGCTGCTGCGCGCTCTGCCGCGCGCGGCCGAGCCGCTCGCGGACCTGGTGCCGGGCGGGACGGCGCCGTACTTCCTCGACGTCCTGGGCGAGACGCGGGAGGAAGGCCTCGCGCTGATCCGGGAGGCGGCCCGGCCGGAGTTCGTACGGTCCGAGCTGGAACGGGTGTACGCGGGGCAGCGCGCCGTCCCGCCGCCGTGGGTCCGGGGCCTGCACGACGGGGAGGAGGGGGCGTGGCGGGTGCTGGAACGGGCGCAGCGGGCGGCGTACGAGACGGTTCTGGCACCGGTGTGGGGGCGGGTCCAGGACCTGCACCGGGGGGAGTTCACCCGGCACGCGCTGACGGTCGCCGAGCGGGGCCTGGGGGCGGCGCTGACGGCGCTGGCGCCGGGGCTCCGTGACGGCGTCTGGGAATGGCCCGGGGCCCCTCGCGAGGTGCGGCTCGCCGGGCGCGGCCTCGTCCTCCTGCCGACCTTCCACTGGCGGGGCGGCCCGCTCGTCCAGGACCTCCCGGGCCGCCCGGCGGTCCTGGCCTACCCGGCGGGCGGGGGATTGCCGCTCGCCCCCTCCGGGGCGTCCGACGGCTCGGAAGCCCTCGCCGGGGTCCTGGGCCGGACCCGCGCCGAACTCCTGCGGCTCCTGACGGAACCCCGCACGACCACGGAGCTGGCCCGGTGCCTCGGCGTCAGCAACGCGACGGCCTCGGAGCACGCGGCGGCGCTCCGGGCGGCGGAGCTGCTCACGACGACCCGCACGGGCAGATCGGTCCACCACACGCCGACGCCCCTGGGCGAACTCCTGAGACGGTAACGCCTACCGGGCCATTGTGGGCATTCGTTCCGCCGGGGCGGGACGATTGCCCACACGGGCGGGGCGGCGGGGGCACCGCCCCCGCGGGCGCAGCTCGCGCCCGGGGCTCGTTGCCGCGCGCCCTAGCGCAGCGCGTCCGCGACCTCCCGGGCCGCGTCCACCACTCGCGGGCCCACCCGCTCCGGTACCGCGTCCGCGAGCATGACGACGCCGACGCTGCCCTCGACGCCGGTGACGCCGACCAGGGGCGCGGCCGCGCCACTGGCGCCGGCCTCCAGTTCGCCGTGGGTGAGGGTGAAGCCGGGTTCGGTCAGCCCGCCCTGGCGGGCGGCGAGGATCGCACGGCCGGCAGCGCCCCGGTCGAGCGGGTGTCGGAAGCCGGCCCGGTAGGCGACGTGGTAGTCGGTCCAGGTCGGTTCGACGACGGCGACGGCGAGCGCCTCCGCGCCGTCGACGAGGGTCAGGTGGGCGGTCGCCCCTATGTCCTCGGCGAGCGAGCGCAGCGCGGGCAGCGCGGCCTCGCGCACCAGGGGGTGGACCTGGCGGCCGAGCCGCAGCACGCCGAGGCCGACGCGGGCGCGTCCGCCGAGGTCGCGGCGGACGAGGGCGTGCTGCTCGAGCGTGGCGAGGAGCCGGTAGACCACGGTCCGGTTGACACCGAGTTTGTTGGACAACTCGGTGACCGTCAGGCCGTGGTCGGTGTCGGCGAGCAGTTTGAGGACTCTGAGTCCCCGGTCGAGCGTCTGGGAGGTCTCCGCGGTCACGACGCCCTCTCCTTCAGGGTGAGTGGCGGCGGGCTCTCACGGAGTTACGGCGCCGGTCCCGCGGCGACGCACGTCAGAGGCCGCCGGCAGGAAGGGGTACACCGGCTGCGCTCCGCGGCGGCGCTGCCACGGGGCGAATGCTTGTGAGCCGGGACAGTAGCGGCGCGCTCCGCTGAGCGGAAGACCTCGTCCAGAATCCGGGCGCAGGCGACCGGATGAAGACGTTTCGGGACCTTCGTCGGTCGGACGAGGGACTTTGGCGGACAAGATCGGTTATGTCGTGCACGTAGCGTGGAGGCGGCGGGAGGCCGACCGTGGGGGCCGGCCTCCGGGCCCGCTCCCGTCCTCATGGGATGCGCGAGCGGGACGCGCGAGGCCCGTACGCGCGGCGGCGTACGGGCCTCGGTCACGGACGTGTCGGATCACCGCATGCGGGTGGCCCACTCCTGGACCTTCTTGATCCGTTCCCGGATCTGCCCCGCCGTCGCCTCGGCGCTCGGCGGTCCGCCGCAGACCCGGCGCAGCTCGGTGTGGATCACGCCGTGGGGCTTGCCGCTCTGATGAACGTACGCACCCACCATCGTGTTGAGCTGTTTCCGCAGTTCGAGCAGCTCCTTGTGGGAAACGACAGGCCGCCGTTCCGCCGGAAGCTCCAGGAGGTCCGCCTCGGTGTCCGGCTTCTTGCGGCTGTGCGCGATCTGCCGGGCCTGGCGCTTCTGGAGGAGCAGCTGCACCTGGTCGGGTTCGAGGAGGCCGGGGATGCCGAGGTAGTCCTGCTCCTCCTCGCTGCCGGGGTGGGCCTGCATGCCGAACTCGGCGCTGTTGTACAGCACGCGGTCGAAGACGGCGTCGGACTCCAGCGCCTCGAAGGGCAGCATGTCCTGCTCGCCGGTGTCCTCGTCCTGCTGGCGCTCGGCCTCGGCCATCTCCTTCTCGGACTCGGCGTACGGGTCCTCGTCCTCGCCGGCCTTCTTCGGCTTGTCGAGGACGTGGTCGCGCTCGACCTCCATCTCGTTGGCGAAACCGAGGAGGCTGGGGATCGTGGGAAGGAACACGGACGCGGTCTCGCCGCGCCTGCGGGATCGCACGAAGCGGCCGACGGCCTGGGCGAAGAAGAGGGGGGTCGAGATGGTGGTGGCGTACACGCCGACGGAGAGGCGGGGGACGTCGACGCCCTCCGACACCATCCTGACCGCGACCATCCAGCGGTCGGTGCTCTCGCTGAACTCGTCGATGCGGTTCGAGGCGCCGGCGTCGTCGGAGAGGACGACGGTGGCCTTGGTGCCGGTGATCTCGCGGATCAGCTTGGCGTACGCGCGGGCCGAGTCCTGGTCGGAGGCGATGACGAGGCCGCCGGCGTCCGGGATGGACTTGCGGACCTCGGTCAGCCGCCGGTCGGCGGCGCGCAGGACGTTCGGCATCCACTCGCCCTTGGGGTCGAGCGCGGTGCGCCAGGCCTGCGAGACGGCGTCCTTGGTCATCGGCTCGCCGAGGCGGGCGGCGATCTCGTCGCCGGCCTTGGTGCGCCAGCGCATGTTGCCGCTGTAGGAGAGGAAGATGACCGGCCGGACGACGCCGTCGCCGAGAGCGTTGCCGTAGCCGTAGGTGTAGTCGGCCGACGACCGCCGGATGCCGTCGTTCCCCTCCTCGTACGTGACGAAGGGGATCGGGTTGGTGTCCGAACGGAAGGGGGTGCCGGTGAGCGCGAGGCGCCGCGTGGCGGGCTCGAAGGCCTCCAGGCAGGCCTCGCCCCAGGACTTGGAGTCTCCGGCGTGGTGGATCTCGTCGAGGATGACGAGGGTCTTGCGCTGTTCGGAACGGTTGCGGTGGAGCATGGGCCGTACGCCGACGCCCGCGTAGGTGATGGCGACGCCGTCGTACTCCTTGCTGAGCGGGCCGGCGCTGTACTCCGGGTCCAGCTTGATCCCTATCCGCGCCGCGGCGGCCGCCCACTGCTTCTTCAGGTGCTCGGTGGGGGCGACGACGGTGACCTGCTGCACGACGTGGTGGTGCAGCAGCCATGAGGCGAGGGTCAGCGCGAAGGTGGTCTTGCCGGCGCCGGGCGTGGCGACCGCGAGGAAGTCACGGGGCTGCTCCTGGATGTACTTCTCCATGGCGCCCTGCTGCCAGGCGCGCAGCTTGCCGGCGGTACCCCAAGGGGCCCGGCCGGGGAAGGCGGGAGAAAGGTGATGGGAGGAGGTGGCGGTGGTGGTAGTCACGATCTCCGGGTTCGACGCTCGTCCAGATATGACAACCGGGCCACCTTACCGGCGGCCCGGGCGGAACCTCGATCGAACACGGAGCGGGCGGCGCTGTGACCTCGGGCCGTGCGGCGAGCATCACATCCGCCACACGGCCCGGCCCCGGTTCAGCGCGCGAACCTCGGGAGCTGCGCGGCGATCTTGGGGACGTCGAGGGCCCCCTGACAGACGTCCAGGACGAACGACTCGGCCTCGTCGACGTCGAAGTCCGCGTCGAGCGGGTGCCCGTTCAGGTGCAGGAAGACCCAGGTCGCGTACCAGGCGATGCGCTTGTTGCCGTCCACGAGGCCGTGGTTGCGGGCCAGAGACTCCATGAGCGCGGCGGCCTTCTGCCACACGTCGGGGTAGGCGTCCTGGCCGAAGACGCTGGACTGCGGGCGCGCCAGGGCCGAGTCGAGCAGGCCGTAGTCCCGCACCTCGTCCGTCCCCAGCCGGGCTGCCAGGTTCAGCAGCTCGGGAAGGGTGAGGTAGTACGTCACGCGAGCCTCCGGTTCAGCTCCTCGCTGACCTTGAGAACGTGCTCGGCCGCCTCGTTGAAGAGGCGGGAGTGCTCGTTTATGGCCCGGACCACGGCGTCATGGGCGAAGGACTGCATGCTGCGTCCCTCGGCCTCCGCCCGCTCGCGCAGCGCGTCCAGCTCTTCTTCTGTGAACCTGACATTCAGACCAGCCATACCCCACGGTACCGCGTGGTACCGCCCGGTGTCATCGGCTTTCCGGCACCTCCCGCAGCCGCGTCGCGACCCACACCCCCACCGCCGCCACCCCCGCCACCGGCAGGAAGACGGCCGCGAAGGCGGCCGGGTGGGAGCCGGTGGTCGCGCCGGCGTCCATCGCGTGGCCCACCGCGCCGCCGCCGAGCGCCGCGAAGGCCGCGCCGCCGGCCGCGAGGAGCAGGACGTTGGAGAGGCCGTCGGAGATCTGGAGCGCGGCCGAGTTGGCGCCGACCTCCTCGGGGGCGGAGAGCTTCATCAGGAGCACGCTGGTGGAGGAGATCACCGCGCCCATGCCGAGGCAGCCGAAGGCCCAGACGACCGCGACCGTCCACACCGGCACCGACGCGATCAGCACACCGGGCGCACCGGCGATCGCGAGGGCGATGAGGACCATGCCGAGGACGACGAGCCGCTCCCGGTACGGCTCCGTCCACGGCCGGGACTGGATCCAGGAGCCGAGCGCCCAGGTGAGGCCGCCGAGGGCGAGGGAGAAGCCGGCCAGGGTGGGGCTGAGGCCGCGCTGGGAGACCAGCATCAGGGGGATGAAGGACTCGGCGGCGATGAAGGACCCCGCGGCGATGCCGCGGAGCAGGACGACGGAGGGCAGGCCGCGGGCGGCCCGGCAGGTGCCGCGCGGCAGCAGCCCGCGGACGGCGGGCACGAGCAGCGCGAGCCCGGCCGCGGCGGGCAGGAGGGCGAGCGGGCGCAGTTCCTCGCCCGCGTACTGGAGGAGGGCCGCGCCCGCCGAGATGCCGAGGGCGAGCACGATCCGGCGCCGGTCCCAGGAGGCGAGGGGCGCGTCCGGGTCGGCGGGCCCGGAGGCGGTGCGGCGTATCGCGGGGAGGGCGAGGGCCAGCGGGAAGACGACGAGGACGGGGATGCCGACGAAGACCCAGCGCCAGCCGAGCTGCTCGGTGATCGTTCCTGCGGCGAGGGGGCCGACGATGGAGGGCACGACCCAGCTCGCGGCGAAGGCGGCCATGATCGCGGGCCTGAGGTGTTCGGCGTAGGCCCGGCCGACGACCACGTACAGGGCGACGATGACGAGGCCGCCGCCGAGGCCCTGCACGGCCCGGCCGAGGATGAACATCCACATGGCGCCGGCGGTTCCGGAGAGGAGCAGTCCGGCGGCGAAGGCGCTGATGCCGGTGGTGAGGGACGCGAGCGGGCCGCTCCGGTCGGACCACTGGCCGGCCAGGACCATGCCGAAGAGGCTGGTGGTGAAGTACGCGGAGAAGGCGAAGGCGTAGAGCGGGATGCCGTGCAGTTCGCGGGCGGCGACGGGCATGGCGGTGCCGACGGCGGTCGCCTCGAAGGCGATGAGCAGGACGACGGAGACCATGCCGATGCTGAGCGCCCGGTGGGCCGGATCGAGGACGGAACCCTCGGCTTCGTCGTGCGGGGCCGGGGGTCCGGGGGCGGGGGCGACGTCGGCGTCGCGGGGTTCGAGGGCGCTCATTCCCCCAGGGTAAGAGGCGAACCCCGGGATGGCTCCTGTCAGGAGTCCCGGTCCTCCTCGGCCCTTGGACGTACGACCGCGAACGGAATGTTGCGGCGGTGTGGCAGTCGTATGGCACGCCTCCCGGAACCCTTGAGCCCCTCCCGGCGCCGCCCTACGGTCGTACCAGTGCACAACACGACCGTGTGCCCGAGTGGTTGAGGGGCTCGCCTGCAAAGCGAGTTACGTCGGTTCGATTCCGATCACGGTCTCCAGACGAGCTCCTTCGTGGGAGCTCACGGGATCTTCACAATCCGCGGCCCGGTGTGCGACAGTCCGCCCATGAACGATCAAGGCAGACGCAAGCTGGGCGTCCTCGTCGGCGTGGGCCTCGCCTGCGGCCTGCTGCCCGGCATCACCCTGGGCGGCACGGAGACCATGGACACGGTCCTCGCCGTCCTGATGGCGGCCGTCGTCATGACGGTCCTCACCCAGCTGATCTTCATCGGCCCCTCGGGCCGCGTCCCGCTCCCCGCCCTCCTGGTCTTCGGCCTCGCCGGCTTCGCCCAGGACGCCCTGATCTGGTGGCTGCTGTCCTGGCTGGGCCCGAAGATCGGCTACCTGCACGTCGAGGGCCTCGCGACGATCCTCCTCGCGGCCCTGATCACCCGCGCGACGGTCCTGCTCCTGTCCCAGCTGTCCCCGGCCGTGGAGACGGCCGAGGACTGAGCGGCCTCCTGCCACTTCCCCGCGCCCTCAGGGCAGCAGCTTCTCCGGCACGGTGACCTTCTCGGCGCACCCGAGCAGCTCCCGGGTGCTCTCCGCGAGCGCCTTCAGCAGCTGATCCGTGGACACGGGCCGGGCTGCTGCGCGGTCCGTGTCCACGGAGACCCGAAGCGGCAGCTCCTCGCCCTGTCCGGCCCGAGTGCCGGGGACCGTGCACGGCATGATGAGGGAGGGGCCCTCGCTCCTCCCGATACGGTCGAGATAGACCCCCTTCGCCACCTCGCGGAACTCACGCGCGTGCTTCCCCTCGGTCACGAAGGTCACGTCGTACATCGACCAGCCGACCGAGGCGCTGACCCACGCCTGCTCCCCGTCGATCCGGCCCTCGATCTGGCAGGGCCGGAAGGTCGTGCGCGAGAGCTTGTCCGTGTCGGGATCCCAGACCTGCGCCTCCGTGAGCATCCGCTCCTTCATCTCGGTGAGCGAGCGGTCGTGCAGCTGGAAACCGTCCCCCAGGCCGGCCCGGAGCGCCGCGACGTTCTGCTCCCCGAACACCTGCCCGCAGTTCTTCAGGGCAGCCGGCGACACGGCCTCCGCGCCCTTCTCCCGCTCACCGTCCCCGTCTCCGGAGCATCCGGTCACGACGAGGACGGCCGCCAGAGCGCCGACGGCGATCCCCGACAGCCTGCGCGTGTTGCTCACCGTCCGCCTCACTTGTTCGCCGTCAGGTCGTCGACGCTCTTCGCGCCCATGTTGTACGAGGACTCGATCTCGCGGATCAGCTCCTGCCGCTCGGCCACGGCCCTCCCCGCCCGCCTCGACAGGCTCGTCCCGCCCCGTCGTCAGGGGGCGCCGGAACGACGGGGACGTCACCGATCACTACTCTCGCCGCGCCACTTCTTCCCGGTGAAGACGGGCGTCTCGGGAAGCCCGGCGTCGTTCTCGCAGCCCGGCTTCTTCACGACCGCGAGCGTGACGGAGTGGAGGACGGTGAGGTAGGCCTCGCGGGTGGCGGGGGTGCTGGCGGGGTAGGAGCCCTTTGTCGGCTTGTCGAACTCGAGCGAGGCCCCGACGGGGGCCGGCTGCTTGTCCGACCCCTTCAAGCGCGGGCTGGTGCACTGGACGAAGAGGGAGGCCGACTTGTTGTCCGTGCTCGTCTCGCGGCCCATCTCGTAGAGGTACCGGCCGCTGGTCCACCACTTGGCAGCGCCGTCGTCATAGAGTGCGCCGCGGTCGTACAGCCAGACGTCGATGTCGATCCCGCTCCTCGGGGAGGCTTCGGTGGTGACCTCGCACATCGAGGGATGCCCCGGCGGCCTGCCCTCCCTCGCCTGATCCTCGATCAGCACGTTCACCGTCCGCGCGAGCCCGGTACCGGCCGAGTGGTACGCATGCGTGCCCAGCAGCGAATCGACTGCCTCGACCGTGCCGTCGGACCTCACCCGGAAGCCCTTGGCGGGGGCCTCCGTCTCGACGGTCTTCTTGAGCTCGTCCTTCGCCTTCTTGAAGGCGTTGTAGCCGTCCTCCAGGACCTTGTGGATGCCGTCGGCCGCCTTGGCGGCGTCGCCGAACTCCTTCGCCGTCTTGTCCACGAAGGGCTTGGTGACCTCGGCGTTCACCCCGCGCCAGTAGTCGTCCCCGGCCTTCGCGGCCATCGTCGACCGCGCGTCCCGGGCGAGGGTGTCGAGCTTGCCCTTCATCGCGGCCCAGTCGTCGGCCGCGGCCTTCATCTTGTCCAGCGGCGCCTGGTAGACGTTGTCGAAAGTCAGCACAGCAGGTCCCCCGCCTACTTGAGGTACTCGTTGATCCTGGACGCCGAGAGGGCGGCCGCGATGTCCGCCTCTTCCTCGGCGTGCGAGGCGGCGCTGTAGTCCAGGTGGTTGGAGATGTTGGCGCAGGCGTCGAGCAGCGTGTTCAGCTGCGAGCTCCACGTCTCCTGGACGGTCGTCAGCGCGGAGCCGGTGAGGAAGCCGTGGCCGGCCAGGCCCGTTCCCGCCTCCGTCGTGCTCGTACGGGCGTGGTTGCCGTCCTTGACCAGCCGGCCGTGCAGGGCGTACGCGGCGCTGCCGATGGCGCCGAGCTTGTCCTGGTCGACACTCAGGTCGGCGCCGCCACCGCCGGGTTCGAGGGCGACCTGGTTGAGCCTCGTGTCCACGTTGGCCGTGGAGGCGGACCGTACGGACGCCCACTCCTGCTCGAACGACATGCTCTCCCCCGCTGCTTCCGCGACCTCGCGACGTTGACCGTTGACCGTTCCGGCTTCGCCTCAGCAAGTTTCACGGCCGGTGAAGCACCGAGATCCTAGCCCCCGGGCATCCGTTCGAGCACTCCCCGCAAGGGAAATACGGCAGGTGCGAGCTCATCACGACGTACACACGCATGCTTCACCTTCGCAACTCGGACAGCCCGGACGTTCCAGGCCCGACCACCCGGCCCGGCCCTGGCCGCCGTGCTCCCGGCCGCGGCCCTCCCCTCCCGTCTCGATAGGCTCGTCCCGCCCCGTCGCCACGGGGCGCCGGAACGACGGGGGAACGTACACGTGGAACAGTCGCGCACGCGGGAGGAATCCGCGCGCCGGATCGGTCCGTACCGGCTGATCACCCGCCTCGATCCGCCCGACCGGCCCGGCCGGCCCGGTTCCGCCGTCCCCTGCCGCCGGTTCGTCGCCCGTACGGGCGACGGGGAGCGCACGGTCCTCCTGAGCGCCCCGCTGCCCGGCGCCGACCCGGCCCGCTTCGCCACGGAGGCCGACGCGGCCCGGCGCCTCCTCGGCCCCTGGATCGCACCGGTGACGGAGCTGGCCGCCCCGGGCGAACCCCCCTGGTACGCGACCCCCTACCTCCCCGCGCTCCCCCTCCCCGTGGCCCTCGCCGTCCACGGCGGGCCGCTGCCCGAGGCGACCGTACGGGCCGTGGGCACCGCCCTCGCCGAGGCGCTCGCCGCCGCGCACGCCCAGGGCCTCACCCACGCCGGGGTCTCCCCCGCCGCGGTCCTGCTCACCGCCGACGGCCCCCGGCTGACCTGCTTCGGCGCGGTACGGGCCGCCTCGGCCGACGGCGAACCGCGCACCGGCCTGCCGGGGCTCGACCCGGGCGCGCTCGCGCCCGAGCAGGCGACCGGCGGCCGCCCGCGCCCGCCGGGTGACGTCCACGCCCTCGGCGCGGTCCTCGCGTACGCCGCGACCGGCCACACCGTGCCCGAACGCGACGAACTCCCGCCCGCACTGCGGCCGGTGCTCTCCTCCTGCCTGGCCCGCGACCCGGCGGACCGCCCGACCGCCGCCCACCTGACGGCCGCCCTCGCGCCGCCCACCCCGCACCAGACGGTCCTGAACTCGGCCGGCGCCCTGCTCACGCCCGGCTGGCTGCCGGGCCGGGTGGTGGCGGCGCTGGCCCGCCAGTCGTCCGAACTCCTCGCGGCCGAACTCCCCGCCGACGCCCCCGACACCCCCTCCCGGACCTGACCTCATGCTGTCGCCCCTGACCCACGACGACCCGGCCACGGTCGCCACGTACCGTCTCCTCGCCCGCCTCGGCTCCGGCGGCATGGGCACGGTCTACCTGGCGCGCACGCCCGGCGGCCGCACGGTCGCCCTCAAGACCGTGCACGCCCGCCTGGCCACCGACCCGGCCTTCCGCAGCCGCTTCCGCCTGGAGACGGACGCGGCGCGGATCATCGGCGCACGGCACGGAGCGGCCGTCGTCGACGCCGACCCGCTGGCCGAGACGCCGTGGCTGGCCACCGAGTACGTCCTCGGGCCGCCGCTCGACGACGCCGTCGCGCTCGGCGGCCCCCTCCCCGAACCGACCGTCCGCGCCCTCGGCGCCGCACTCGCCGGGGCCCTCGCCCAGCTGCACTCCTCGGACGTGGTCCACCGCGACCTGAAGCCCTCGAACGTCCTCGTCACCGCGTACGGCCCGAAGATCATCGACTTCGGCATCGCCCGCGCGGCCGGCGACGACCACCTCACCCGCACGGGGGCGGCGGCCGGCACGCCCGCCTTCATGTCGCCGGAGCAGGCGAGCGGCGAGGAACACACCGCGGCGGGCGACGTGTTCGCCCTGGCCGGCGTCCTCGTCTTCGCCGCCACCGGCCACGGCCCCTTCGGCACCGGCTCCCCCGCCGACCTCCTCTACCGCGTCCGCTACGCCGACCCCGACCTCACCGGCGTACCGGAGGCCCTCCTCCCCCTCCTGACGGCCTGCCTGTCCAAGGACCCGTCGTCCCGCTCCACCACGGGCGCCCTGACGAACCACCTCCACGACGGCCACGGCGACTTCGCGGACCACCTGCCGCCCCTCCTCCTCGCGGACATCGCCCGCCGGGCGACGGACGTGTGGCTGCACACGCCCCACCGCCTGCCGGCACCGGCGGAATCCGCGACGACGGCGACGGTCCCGAGCACTCCGGTCTCGCGGCGCCGTCTGCTCTCGGCGGGCGGCGCCGCTCTGATCGGGCTCGCGGGAGCGGGTGGCGGGGCGTGGGCGTGGCTGGGCTCCCGGACCGACGCCGGAAGCAGCCCGTCCGCCACCGGCCCGACCGCGATCCCGGCGACGACGGCCTCGGACGGGGCGCCGGCGGCGCTGTGGCGGGGGAAGTCGCTGGACCGGGAGGAGAGCATCACGCCGCTGCTCGCGGGAGACGTCGTGGGCTTCGCGGAGACGGTGTCCTTCCGGGCGCTGGACACGCGGAACGGTACCGAGTTGTGGACCAGCATGATGCCGGAGCCGAACCAGATCATCACGGACGGAACCCGCTTCTACACGTCGGACGGCCCCAGCGACGGCCCGCCCGCCCTGCAGATCCGCACCTTCGCGCCCCGCACGGGCAAGGAGACGGCCCCGCTCATCGAACTCAAGGGCTTCGAGGGCTCCTCGTTCGGCACATCCCTCCTCGCGGCGTCCGGAGGGCGGCTGTTCGCCGCCTCGCTCGTCGGCCGCCAGACGGACGACCCGAAGCACGGCCGGCACCTGCTCGCCGTCGACCTGCGCACGGGCAAGGAGATCTGGCGGCAGCCTCTCGCCTCGCACAACGCCCGCCCCTTGCTGTCCCGGGTCGTCGGCGATCTGCTGGTCCTCGGCAGGAACAGCGACGACCTCGACTCCTTCGACCTCCAGGCACGGGACGTGCGCACCGGGCGCCGGCTGTGGCAGCGGAGCCTCCCGCTCGAGGACTCCCTCTACTTCCGTCCCGGCCAGCTGGCGACCGACGACCGGCACGTGTACCTCGGCGGCGACCGTCTCAGGGCGCTGCGCCTCGCCGACGGCGCCGTCGCCTGGGAACACGGCAAGGGCTCCGTCTTCGGCATGCCGGCCGTCTCGGGCGGTCTCGTCCACGCCAACGAGGCCGGCCGCGGTCTCGTGGTCGTCAGCGCCGACAAGGGCGCCGCGCGCTGGGAGGAGGCCCCTTCCGGCCGCAGCCTGTCCCCGGACTTCCACTCGGTCCCGGTGGTCGGGACGAAGTACGTGTACGCCCCCGTCCGGGGCGGGCTGAGCGCGGTCGACCGGGCGACCCACCGCTCGGACTTCGTCTTCCCGACGGACGCGACCCGGTACGTCGTCGACAGGGCACGGGCCCGGATCCTCGGGGCCGGCCCGTCGTCCGTCGTGGCCATCCCGCTCGCCTGACCATGCGCCCTCCTTCTCCCACCGACCCGGAAGTTCTCGTGACCGCACACCCCCTCGCCGCCGGCGACCCGCTCCGGCTCGGCCCGTACCGGCTCCTCGGCGTCCTCGGCGAGGGCGGCATGGGCAAGGTGTACATCGGCCGGGACGACGCCGGTACGACCGCGGCCGTCAAGGTCCTGCGCCCCGAACTCGCCCACGACCGGCACCTCGCGCAGCGGTTCGTCCGCGAGGCCGACATGGCGCGGGCCGTCACGAGCAAGGGCGTGGCCCGGGTCCTCGGCACGCAGACCGAGGGCGGACGGCCGTGGATCGCCGCCGAGTACCTCGCCGGCCCGACGCTCGACGAGGCCGTCCGTACGTACGGCCCGATGGACGTGCCGACGGTCCGCACCCTCGCCGCCCGGCTGGCGCACACGCTGCACGACATCCACGCGGCGGGTCTCGTCCACCGCGACCTCAAGCCCGCGAACATCGTGCTCACCTCCACCGGCCCGCGGATCATCGACTTCGGCATCGCCCGCCCCGAGCACGGCCTCACGCTCACGACGACGGGCCAGATCCCGGTCACCCCGGGGTACGGAGCTCCCGAGCAGGTCCTCGGACAGCGCGTCGGCCCGGCCTCGGACGTGTTCTCGCTCGGCGCGGTCCTCGCGTACGCGGCGAGCGGACGGCGTGCCTTCGACGGCGCGCACGTGGCGGCGGTCCAGTACGAGGTCGTGCACGGGGCGCCGGACCTGAGCCTGGTGCCGCCGGAGCTCCGGGAGCTGATCGGGCCGTGCCTGGCGAAGGACCCGGCGTTCCGCCCGGCTCCCCCGCAGATCGCGGAGGCGTTCGCCCCGCCGAAGGGCGCCGACCGCGCCTGGCGCAAGGGCCCGCTGGCCGAGGACGTCAAGCGGCGCGAGACGGCCACGAAGCGCCTGGCGGCACCCGAGGACACCGCCGTGCCCTCCTCCGCGCCGTCCCGGCGCCGCTTCCTCACGATGACGGCGGCCGGCGTGGCCGTGCTCGGCGTGGGTGGCGGGACCTGGTGGCTGAGCGGAAACGGCGAGAAGTCCCCGACGGCGGACGTGCCGCCGGCCGTCGCCACCCCGGAGGCGGCCTTCATCTCACTCATCGACAGCAAGCCGGAGGAGCCTCCGAAGACTCTGTGGGGCCCTCTCGACGTCACTGCCCCGAACGGCCGCCTCCCGCTCCCCGTACGGGACGTGCTGGTCGTACACGCGAAGACGGGCGGCCTGCTCGCCCTCTCCGTCACGAACGGCAAGGAGCGATGGCGAGCGAAGGACATCGCCGCGGACGCGGGTTTCGTGTCCGTCGCCGACCGACTCGTCGTCGGTGTCGACGAGAAGGGCGTCCTGAACGCGTTCGTCGCTTCCACCGGCGCGCCGGTCTGGCAGACCGGCGGCGATGTCGGCGACGTCCTCGCCGCCGACGACACCCATGTCTACGTGGTGACCGAGGACAACCAGCTGCGCGCCGTGAACGCCTGGACGCTCGCCATCGCCTGGACCCGTCCGATGGCCTCCCCACGCTCCCCGAACGGCCCTGCGAAGGCCGCCACGGGCGGGAAGCGGCTCGTGATCCACGGCCGGGACGGGCTGGTCGACGTCGTCGACACCACGACGGGCGAGACCACGTGGAAGCTCGTGGGCCAGGGCACCCACGGTCAGGCCCCCTCGATCAGCGGCAACACCGTCTATCTCGGCGGCCCCAACCTGGCGGCCAGACGCCTCGACAAGGGCGACTCCGTATGGGAGGAGAGGACGCGCAACCTGGTCCAGCCGCAGCTGGGCTTCGGCAGTCCGACCGCAGACGGCGACACCGTCGTCGCCGTCGACGCCTACTGGGCCGTCCGCTACAGCACGATCGCCGGAGGCGGCCGCGCGAGCACGGAGTGGTCGGAGATCCTGGGCGAATACGGCAGCCCGGAAGGCACTCTCACCGCCCCGGCGGTGGAAGGCATGACGGCCTGGCTGCCCGAACCCGACGACAGCGCCGTCCGGGTGGTCAACAAGATCACCGCTGAAACGCTGTTCACCATGGAGATGCAGCGCGAGGGCCCCTACCAGCTCGTCAGCGACGCCCACCGCGTCTTCATCGCACGCGGCGGCAGGATCGCGGCCATGCCGGTCTACGGCGAGTGAGAGGCGCTTCTGCGCCCCTCACGGCCGCGCCTTCGCCGGCACGCCCTTCACCAGCCCCGTCCCCGTACACCCCAGCTCGGCGGCGACGTGCCGGGCCGCCGCGTTGGCCAGGGTGATCTGCTCGTCCCTGATGCCCGCGTGGTCGGCCTCGTTCTCGTCCGCGCGCTCCAGCTCGGCGGCGAGGACGACCTCGTGGGCCGGCGCCGGCGTCCGGCAGGTGAAGTAGACCGAGGCGAAGAGGTCGGACGAGGTCGCGAGGCGCCCGGTGGAGTAGGCCGTCACGGACGCCTTCGCGGCCTCGCCCCTCGGGACGGCGAGGGCCTCGCGGAGGGTGATGCTCAGGACGTTCTTCTCGTCCCCGGCCGCCTCCAGCGTGCAGAACGGGATGCCCTCCATGCGCTGCTTGCCGCCCTGCGGCGTCCGCGCCGCCTTCCGCAGCTCGTCGAGGACCCGGTCCGGCTCGGACCGGTCGGCCGTCAGCCGGACGTCCTTGCCGGCGATGGCCTGGAGCGCCGAGGCCGCGCCGGGCTCCTTGGCGAAGCCCCCGCAGACCTCCGCGGCCGAGCGGCCTTTGCCGGATGCCTCGTCGGTGACCGAGGTACAGCCGGTCGCCGCCAACGCGAGGGCGGCGACCGGAAGCACGAACGTGTAGACGGGGGTTCTCACGGGGTCGAGGAGGGGTTTGGGATGGCCACCGGTACCCCGGTCGCAAGCCGGTCCCCCTGGCAGCCCAGCTCCGCCGAGACCTTCTGGGCCGCCGCGTTGGCGAGGGTGATCAGCCGGGTCCGCTGTGCCAGGTCCGTCTCCGGGACCCCCGGGGGCCCCCAGACCTGCACTTCGACGACGAAGTCATGGGCGGGTTCCTTGAGGCCGCAGGGGAAATAGAGGAAGCCAAGCCCGGAGGAGGAGAAAGCCCGCAGTCCCGAAGCGTAGGAGGTCACCCTTTTGGCGTGCCCGGGAGTCAACCCCGGGGCCTTATTGGTCGGGCTCAACTTCACGATGAGGGTCTTCTCCCCGCCCCCGGCAGGCAGGAGCCAGCAGTACGGCACCGGCTGCGGCCGGTAGGAGTCGGCAAGCGGTGCACGGGTCGCATCGCGCAGTCCGTCGACGGCTTTCTGGGGTGTCGACAGATCATCGTCGAAGCGCTCGCTTCCCGTGGCGGCCTTGAGTGCGGCCGTGGCTCCGGCGTCCTTGGCGAAGCCTCCGCAGACCGCGCTCGCCGACAGACCTTCCGGCGCCTCCGTAGCGTCGCCACCGCCGGAGCAGCTCGTGAGGAACACGGCGATGGCGACGACCGATCCGATTCGTGCCAGCGCAGAGCGCATGTGTGTCACTTCTTCTCGTACGGGTCGGGGAGGTTGTTGTCGTGGCCGTGCAAGCGGGAGTCCAGGGTGTACTTGACCAGTAGCTCGTCGAGGTCGTTGCTTGCCTCTCTGCTCCAGCCGGGAGCGGTCGCGTAGGCAGTGCCCGGCCTGAGCGAGTTCTGCTTGCCCGTTTCCAGTGCGTTCGCCTTCAGCTCGTCCGAGTTCTTCTTGAGCAGTTCGTCCTTCTCGTACTTCTCCGCCACATCGTCGGCTTCCATGCCGATGAAGGTCGTCACGGCACCGCCCACTGTCTCGGCAGCCAACGGTACGAGTACGCCGGCTGCACCGCCGGTCAGGGCGACGACACCGCCTGCTGCGACCGCTCCGACGCCGAACTTGACCCATTCGGTCGTCTTGCCGATGGCCTTCTTGTGCTCCTCGGAGTCCTTCTCGTAGTCCTTGTCGATCTGCGCCATGCGGGTCTCGTCCATGATTCCCTGCGCCTCTGACCCGATCCGCACAGCGGTCTTCACGTCGGTGAGGTCCCGCTCGTCGTAGGTAGGTCCGGGTTTCGGGCCCACCTCGTCGAGGACGCTCGTCGTATACAGCATCTCGGCTGCCGAGAGTGTCGAGTGACCGGTCTCGCTCTGCGCCACGATGCCCATGAAGTTGACGGCGTCGCCGCGGTTCCAGAGCAGCTTGGTGTCGAACTCGTCGCCGAATCGGGACTTGCCGTGGGCATCGTTGGAGCCGAAGGGGGAGTCCCTCTTCTCCTCCATCGTCGTGTCGCTGTCCGTCTCCAGGGAGCGGTTCAGCTCGTCGATGTAGGCAGCGCCCATCTTGCCGAGGCTGTCGTCGATGCCCGGCTGCTGGTGCATGTACTTCGGGTCGCTGCCGTACCGCTCGACGACCTTCTGCATGACCTCCGCGTTCTCCTTGGTCCGCACGTCCTTGAGGCCCTCGGCCTCGGCGTCGTACGGGTGGCCGGTGGTCGCGGACTCCAGGGCGTGGCCGAGCGCGTTGTAGCCGGGCTCCTTGGTCCGGTCACCCTTGTCGTTCAACTCCTCGGGCCACTCACGGTCCTTGGTGAAGTAGTCGAACGGGTCGAGCTTCTTGTCGTCCTTGGTGTTCTCGGGCGTGAGGTCGATGTTGCCGTTGAAGAAGTCCGTCGACGCCTTGGGGTTGTGTCCCAGCCCCTCCATGAAGCCGACCATGGGGTCGTCGCCGAGGCCGCCACCCTGCCAGTTCAGGTGGCTCGGCATGCCGCCCATCGCATGCCAGGCCCGGGCGGGAGTCAGCGCGCCGTCGTGCGTCATCTTCCGCTCGGTGACGACGAGCCCGGTGCCGTAGTCCTTCAGGAACTTGTCGTCGTAGTCGCCGACCCGCATCAGGTTGCTCATGACCTGGAAGCCGTACGGGCTGGTGCCGCGCGTCTGGATCGGCTCGCTGCCGGCCTTGATGACGTCGGCCTTCCACTGCTCCATCTCGGGGCTCGTGGAATGGGTCGCGGTGGCGAGCGTCATACTCCAGTTCGTCTGGAGTTCCTTGAGCTTGTCGCGGTGGTCGACGCCGAGCCGGGAGCCGTCGCTCGGGTCGCCCATGTCGGCCCAGTACTCCATGCTGCCCTTCGGCCCGACCTCCAGGGCGAACTTCTCGGCGAAGTACGGGTCCTTCTGGTTGGCCTTGAAGAGGGCGTTGAGCTTGTCGATCTCCTGGGGGGTGGCGTCGTCGCCCTTCTTGTACAGCTCGTAGGCGGCGTGCGCGTCCTCGGCGTCCTGTGCCTTCGAGGCGGCCTTGAGGGAGTCGTAGCTCGTGCCGGAGAAGTTCATCTTGTCGCTGCCGACGAGTCCGCGCAGGGCGCGGGAGGCGACGTCGTCGGCGTTGTTCGCCCGGTCGATCGCGGCCTTGATCGCCGCGTTCATCGCCTCGAAGTCAGCTACCTCGGGCTTAGGTCCGTCGTAGTCCTTGGACCGGCTGTCGGGGCGGATCAGATGGCTGACGACGCCCTCCTGATCAATTCGCATTCCCTTGCCCGGGGCCTCCGCGACGAGCTTCTCCAGCTCGGTCTTCGCGGCCTGGAACTCGCTCTCCGCGTCCCGCAGGATGTTGCGGATGCTGCGCGCCTCGGTGAGGGCGTCGCCGAACTCCTTGGCGGTCTTGCGGACGAACGCCTGGGTCACACCGGCGTTCTCGCCCTTCCAGTCGGCCTTGTCGGCCTTGCCCTGGAGGCCGGTCTCGGCCTTCTCCTTGGTCTTCTCCAGCTTGGACACCGTCTCCCCCCAGACGGTGACGGCCTCTTTGAGGCCGCTGAGGTTGGCATGGAGGACCTGGTCGAACTTCAGCATCTGTTTCCCTCGTCAGCCGTGCGCGATCGTCGTGGCCGTCACCGGCTCCGGCTTATGTGAAGTGCTTGTCGATCTCGGACATGGAGAAGTTCGTGACGAGCACTTCTTCATGGTTGGTGTGGCTGATGACCGTGTCCTCGAGGTGGTTGTGGATGTGGGCGCAGGCGCTGAGGAGCGCCTCGGCCTGGTCGCGCCAGGTGTCCCACATCGTCCACATCGCCGATCCGGTCAGGAACCCGTCGCCGTCGAGGCTCTTCGCGGCGGTGCCGGTCTGGGCGCCCGCGTGGAAGGCGTCCCGCTCGAACCAGTGGAAGAGCTCCTGGGCCTCGTTGCCGATGGCCTTGAGGTCGGCGGAGGTCACCTTGTAGTCGCTGGCACCTCCACCACCGCCGCCACCTTCGGCGGGCACGCTGTTGAGCCTCATCGCCGCCGTCTGGCTGCGGACTTGGCTCCACTCCTCGTCGAACGACATCTACTTCCCCATGAGTGAGTTACGGACGGCCGAGGGCAGGGGGCGGGACTCAGCCCCGCCGCGACCGGAGTACGGGTACGGCGACGGCGGCACCGATCAGGACGGCGGCCCCGATCCCGAGGCCGATCCAGAGGCCGGTGTTGCCGCCGTCGTCCTTGGCGGCCGCCTGGGGGGCCGGGGCAGGCGCGGCGGAGGACTTCGAGGGTGCCGGGTCTGCCGACGGGAGGTCACCCTTGCTGGAGGGTGTGGGAGTCGCGGTCGGCGCCTCGGCGAGGTCGTCGATCGGCCGGACGTCGGCCGGGCCGGGGTCGCCGGGGGTCTTCAGCGTACGGAGGGGGCGGATGGCGCCGTAACCGACGAAGTCACTGCGCTTCTCTCCCCCCTTGGGCTTGGCGACGGTGTTGAGCATGACCCTCAGGACCTGGTTGTTGGTCCAGTCGGGGTGCTTCGACCAGAGCAGCGCGGCGGCGGCGGAGGCAAGGGCGGTGGCGTCACTGGTACCGCTGGACTTGCACATGCCTGTGCCGCCACCGCAGGCGTGAATCAAGTCCTCGCCAGGAGCGACGATGTCGACCTGGTCGCCGTGCTGGGACATCGGAATGCGCTGCGCCTTGTTGTCGACGGCACCGACACCGACCACACCGGGGGTCGCTCCCGGATACTTGACCGAATTGCCCTTGTCGCCATCGTTCCCGACGCCGGCGAAGACGAGAGCCCCCTTGTCCAGCGCGTACTTCACCGCATCGGTGAGCGCCTGCGAGCCTTCGTTATTCCCCAGGGACATGTTGATGACCTTGGCACCGGAATCGACCGCGTACTTGATCGCCGGAGGGATGACGCGGTTGAATCTTTCGCTGCCTTCCACCATGTTGACGTCGCCCCCCTTGAGCCCGGGAACGCGCACCGGCAGGATCTTGACGCCCGGTGCCAAGCCGAAGGCCCCGTTCCCGCCGTCTCTTACTCCGGTGCCGGCGATCAGGCCGGCCATACCCGTACCGTGACCGTCGTAGTCGGTGAACTGGTCACCCGACTCCTCCGGCGACGCGAAGTCCTTGCCTTCAAGCACCCGGCCGCGGAGGTCTGGATTGTCCTTCTCCACACCGGAGTCGATCACCGCGACGGTGACGCCCTTACCGGTGCTGAGCTGCCAGATCTCCTCGGCGCCCATGGCGTCCAGGTGCCATTGCTGAGACCGGAAGTTCTCCGCGTGGGCGGGAACGGAAGCGATGCCCACCAGCAGCATCCCCAAGGCGGCCGAGGCGGTGGCTCGGACACGGCTCCGACGAATACTGCTGGTACGCATCTGCTTCCTCGCGCTGATCAGTCGATGACGGGCGGCGCCACGCGGCGGCCCTGCTGCCAGGTCTCCTCGTCCTCGACGAGGTAGTCGGGACGCTCTCCGTTCTGCTCCTCGCGCTCGCCCGGCTTCGCGGCGTTTCCGCGTACGAGGCCCGAGCCACCGGCCGTGAAGGGCTTCCCGCCACCCGCGGCACCGGCGCGCTGCGCCTTGCCGCCGACGACTCCGCCGGTCTCGCCGGCGAGGCGCCGGCCGCCGGTGATGCCGTTCTGGCCGGCCGCGCCGCCCATGGGACCGCCCATGCCGTGGGCGCCGCCCATGCCGCGGCCCATGCCCGTCCGGTTCTGTCCGGTGGGCTCGTTGCCGATGACGGTGCTGCGCGGGATGCCGGTCTGAGGCCGGCCCATGGTGCTGGGAACCTGGCGGCCGCCGCTGATGCCCTCGCGGGGCATGCCGGGGGTGGTACGGAGGCCGCCGGTCACCGGGTTGCGGGGGTTGCCGGTACCGCCGGTGAAGGGCGAGGTGGGGCCCGGGAGCCCCGGAACGCCCTTCCCGGTGAGCGGGGGAACACCGGTGGTCGTCACGAACGGAGGCGTACCGCCGTCCGGCTTGGTGAGCGGCGGCGGACCGCCCGGGGTGTGCGTCGTCGGCCCGGTGGTGTCCGGCTTCGGCAGGGTCTCCACGCTGTCGATGCCGAGGTCCACGGGGGCGTCGGGCCGGACCTCGGGCTTGATCACATGCGTAGGCCGGGTCGTGTCACCCGTCGGCTGGGTCGTGGTCGTGTCGGTCGTGGAGTGCGTGTCCGACTGCGGGCGGGTGGTGTGTGTGCCCGTGCTCGTGCTCGTGTCCGTGCCGGTGGAGTGGCTGCCGCTCTGCTGGGTGGAGCCGATGTACGAGCTCTCGCCCCCGTACGAGCCATTGTCCTCCGGCACAAACGCCCCCGGCGGCGGCGGGAACGTCGGCGGCTGGTCGCCCCTCATCTGGGAGCTCGACCACGCGTACGCGTCCGAGAGGCGGTACATCTCGCGTGCCGCCGCCTCCTTGGTCGCCTGCTGCTTCTTCGCGGCGGCATCGGCGGCGGCGGGATCCAGCTCCTCCTTGGCGCTCGGCTTGGGGAGGTCCCGGGGCATGGCGCTCTGCGCCGAGGCGATGGCCGTGGCGTTGTCCGTCATGCACGTGGACCCGCGCTTGCTGTACTCCGAGAGCCGCGTGGTCGAGTTGGCCACGTCGGTGGCCCACTCGACGAAGGCCTTCTCGGCCTCGCCCTCCCAGTCCATGTTCCTCATGCTGGCGCGCAGGTCTTCGGCGATCGTGTGCATCTGGTCCGAGACGCTCATCAGTCGCCGTGCCGCCTCGTTGACCTGAGCGTGGCTCGCCTCGTCCAGCCACGCCACCATCTGGCCGTGGTCCATGGCGGCGAAGTTGGTCGCCCCGCCCCTGCCGCCCTCTTCCATTCTCATGTGCCGCCTCTTCCCCGTGTCCCCGAAATTCCGTTCGCGCCCGCCTACTTGAAGGCGCCGCCGCCCTCGGTCGCTCCGCTGCCGTCGCTGTTCGGCTCGCTGCGGCCCGCTTCCTTGTCCGCCTTCTGCTTGGCGTCGTACGTCCGCTGGTGGATCTGGATCATCTTGCGCTTGATGTCGTCGTCCATGGCCTCCATGCCGTTCTTGGAGGCGACGACCGCGATCCCGAGCCCTTCCAGGCAGTCCTTGAGCAGGCTGGAGAGCTCCACCAGGCGGTGAAGGGTCTCGTCGTACGCCGCGTAGGCGTCCTGGGCCTCGGCCCAGGCCGCGCCGCCCCCGCCGAACTGGGCGCGGGACACCGGATCCGACTTCAGCTTGCCGGCGCTCGCGGGGGAGCCGTTGAGCTCCTCGATGAGCTCGTCGACACGCTGCTTGAACTTCTGCATGGAGTCGGCGCTGTACTTGACGGCCTGCGTCCGCATCCCGGACGCCATTCCTTCCATCGCAGCAAGCATGCTCGCGCTCCTCCCCCGGTGAACCACCATGCCGTGTACGGCACAAGTCTAGAAGTCCACTGTAGTCAAGAACGACGACAGTCCGCACCTCTCGGTTGCACAAGCAACGGACATCACACGGTTACGAATTGGGCACGGCGACCGCCGCCTGGGGGCGGATCGGGAGGCGGTTGACCGGGCGGCCCGTCGCCGCGCGCACGGCTGAGGCCACTGCGGCGGGTGAGGTGACGACGGGGACGGCGCTCGCCGCCTTCGCGCCGAAGGGGGCCACGACGTCGCGTTCCTCGACGAGTTTCACGATGCGAATGTCCGGGGCGTCCAGGGATGTCGGGAGTGCGTAGCCCGTGAAGTCGGGGTGCCGGACCAGGCCGCGGGCCGTGCGGAGGTTCTCCGTGAGGGCCGCGCCGACGCCCTGGGTGACGCCCGCCTCGATGCGGGCGGCCAGCTGGGCGGGGTTGAGGACGCGGCCGACGTCCTGGGCGACGGCCATCTCCACCACGCGTACCGCGCCGAGTTCGATGTCGACGTCCACGACCGCGCGGATCGCGCAGAAGGCGAGGCCGACGAAGGCGTCGCCCTGGCCGGACTCGTCGAGGGGTTCGGTGGGGTGGGGGCGGCACTGGGCGGTGGCCCAGAGTTCCTTGCCGTCCATCGCCTCCGTGACGGTCGTCGAGAGGACTCCGTCGTACGAGGTGATCTTGCCGTCCGTGATCTGGAGCAGCTCGGTCGACATGCCGAACTTGTGGGCCAGCGGCTGCAGTAGCTGCGTACGGACCATCTTCGCCGCGCGTTCGACCGCGCCGCCCGAGACCCATGTGTGGCGACCGTGGGCGGCCGGGCCCGCCGGGGGCTGGTCGGTGTCGACGGGGGCGACGTGGACCTCGTCGATGCCGAGGGTCTCCTGCACGATCTGGCGGGCGAGGGTGGAGAATCCGGAGCCCGTGTCCACGGCCGAGCAGATGACCGTCGCCGCCCCGTCCACGACGCGGACGGTGGCCGTCGAGACCTCGTCGGTGCCCTCGGCGCCCAGCATGTGCACCATGCCGAGCGCGTAGCCCACGCCCCGCCGTACCGCGCCGGGTTCGCCCGCGCCCTCCAGGCCGCCGGGCAGCAGCCAGTCGCCCTCGGGGGTGTCCTTGGGGAGGGCGGGGAGCGGGAAGTCGCGGACCGCGGCGAGGAGTTCGGCCACCGGGGCCGGGCACGTCACCGTCTGACCCGTCGGCAGGATGTCGCCGGTCGCCATGACGTTCCGCATGCGCAGCTCCGCCGGGTCCACGCCCAGCTTCGCGGCCAGCTTGTCCATCTGGGCCTCGTACGCCGCGCACACCTGCATCGCGCCCTCGCCCCGCACATGGCCGGACGGGGGGTTGTTGGTGCGGACGGCCCAGCCCTCCACGAAGGCGTGCGGGACGACGTACGGGCCGCAGGCGAAGGCCACGGCCGCCGCCAGGGATTCGGACGAGGAGTCGGCGTACGCGCCCGCGTCGAGCAGGATCTGCGCCTCCACCTTCACCAGGCGTCCCTCCGCGTCCGCGTGGTGGCGGTAGCGCAGCAGGGTGGGGTGGCGGTGGGCGTGGCCGAGGAAGGACTCCTCGCGCGTGGCGGTGAGTTTGACCGGGCAGCCGGTGCGCAGCGCGAGGAGGCCCAGCGGGATCTGGAAGCCCGGGTCCTCGCGGTCGCCGGTGGCGCCGGGGACTCCGGTGACGACGAGCTTGACCTGCTCGGGCGGCAGGCCGAAGCAGGCGGCGGCCAGGTCGCGGTCGGTGTGCGGGTCGGTGGAGGCCGTGTAGAGCTCGACGCCTCCGTCGGGGCGCGGAACCGCGAGGGCCGCCTCGGCGCCGATCGGCGCCGGGTCCTGGCGGCCGATCCGGTACAGGCCCTCGACGACGACCTCGCCCGTCGCCTCCGGGTCGCCGAAGCGCAGCGGAATGTGCCGGATCAGGTTGCCGTCGGGGTGCAGCGCCTCGGCCGCGAAGGCCTTCTCCGGGTCGGTGACGGGTTCGAGGAGCTCGTACTCGACGGCGATCGCCGCGGCCGCAAGGCGCGCGGTGTCCGGGTGGTCGGCGGCGACGGCCGCGAGGGCCTCGCCGTGGTGCCGGACCAGGTCGGAGGCGAAGACGGGCCGGTCGGCGACCCTGCGGCCGTACGTCGCCGCGCCCGGCACGTCGGCGGCCGTCACCACGGCCCGTACGCCCGGCATGGCGGCCGCCGCCGTGGTGTCGATCGACACGATCCGCGCGTGCGGGTGCGGCGAGCGCAGGATGGCGGCCCAGAGCAGCCCCTCGGCCCACAGGTCGGAGGCGTACGGGAAGGTGCCCTCGGTCTTCGCCCGCGCCTCGGCCTGCGGGAGCGAGGCGCCGATTCCGCGCGTGGCCTGTTCCTGATCGGGGGTGTCCAGAGCCGCGGTCGTCGCGTCGCTGCTCACGCCATGCCTCCGTCGTGCGGGTGGGGAATCTGGTGCGGGACGCGGACCTCGTCGGCCGCTTCGGGCGCGGTGGCCGCCGCGGCGGCCTCGCGCTCGGCGACGACGTCCCGGACGGCGTCGAGCACGCCGCGGTAGCCGGAGCAGCGGCAGAGGTTGCCGGCGAGGGCCTGGCGGGTCTCCAGCTCGGTGGGGGCGTGGTTGCCCTCCAGGAGGTCGTGCACGGTCATGCACATGCCGGGGATGCAGAAGCCGCACTGGACGGTGCCGCACTTGGCCATCGCCCGCTGCACGTCGGAGGGTTCGCCGTCGACCGCGAGGCCCTCGACCGTCCGCACCTCGCTTCCGGCGGCGGTCGCCGCGGGCACCAGGCAGGAGGCGACCAGCCGGCCGTCGACCTGCACGTTGCACGCGCCGCACTCGCCCTGCGAGCAGCCGTCCTTGGCCCCGGCGAGGCCGAGGCGCTCGCGCAGGACGTAGAGCAGCGACTCGCCGATCCAGGAGCCGGTGACGGGACGGTCGGTCCCGTTGACCCGCAGCGTGTACGAGGTGTGGGGGTGCTCGTCGCTGTCCCTGCTGTCCGTGACGTCCGTGACGTTCACGCCGTCCGTGGTCTCCGGGTCGACGACGACGGTCGGCACGGGGGCCGCGGGGGCCTCCTCGTCCGGAGCGGGCGACGGTACGGCCTCGGGGACCGCCTCCGGCACGGCCTCGTGGACCGCCTCCGGCTCCTGCGCCGGCGGCTCCTCCGGGAGCGCCCAGGGGGCGGGCGCGCCGCCCGGCAGCGTCGCCGGGGCCTCGGCGTACGGGGCGGCGGGCGCCGGGGCCTCCTCGGGCTCCCCCGGCTCCCCCGGTCCCGCCTGCCCGGCCGTGTCCGGGACTGCGGGGATCTGCCACTGGCCCGTGGAGCCCGGGTCGGCGGCGGACGCCGTGGCCTCGTCGAAGCGCCACTCGGCCGTCGCCTGCGGGTCCTCGACGTGCTCGACGGCGTTCTCGACGTACGCCGGCGGCCGGAAGTGCTCCCCGCCGGGAAGCGAACCCTCCCGGAGCGAACCGCCCTGGAACGGGCCGTCCTGAAGCGGCCCCTCCTGGAACGCACCGTCCTGGAACGCACCGTCCTGGAACGCACCGTCCTGGAACGGCCCCTCCTGGAACGGACCCTCCTGAAGCGAGCCGTCCCGCTCCCCGTACTCGCCCCCCTCGTACCCCTCGAAGTACTGCGTCTGCTGCGCCTCCGTCGGGACGTGCACCGTCCAGGTGCCCGTCGCCGCCGGGTCCGGCGCAGCGGGCGGGGCGAGCGGCTGGAGCGGGGTGATCATCGGCGGCACGTAGCCGTGGCCCGGCGCCTCCAGGGGGACGCCGTCCAGCATGAAGTCGGGCGGCAGCTGGACGAAGGCGGTCGCGTCGCCGTCGTACCCCTCGCTCTGCGGGAGCGGCTCCCAGCCGCCCGTCTGACCCGCGTGCTCGTCGCTCATGCCAGTGCCCTCCCCAGTGCCCGTCGGGCGAGTGCGGCGACCGTGCGCCGCAGGTGCAGTACGGCCGGCGGCAACTGTTCGTCGCCCGGCGGGTCCGGGATGCAGGCGGCGGCGACGTACTCGCCGAACGCCGCGAGCGCCTCCGGCGCGAGCCCCCGGTCGTTGTCCCAGTCCACCAGCGAGGCGATCCAGCGCTCGGCCTCCAGGGGGCGCAGCGGCATGGGCGCGACGGCGCCGACGGCGCAGCGCACGCCGCGCCGGGCCGGGTCGAGGACGACGGCGACGGAGGCGGTGGCGCGGGCCGGGCCGGTGCGGCCGGTGGCCTTGAGGAAGACCTGGGGGGCGTGGAGCAGCGGGACGCGGACGAAGCCGACGAGCTCGCCGGGGGCGAGCAGGTCACGGCCCGCGAGGAGGTGGGAGACGGGGATCTCGCGGCTGCCGAGCGGGCCGAGGACGACGAGGTCGGCCTCCAAGGCGGCGAGGACGGGCAGCGAGTCGCCGGTGGGCGCGGCGGTGACGATGTTGCCGCCGAGGGTGCCCGCGTTGCGGATCTGGGGCGGTCCGGCCGCGCGGGAGGCGGCGGCGAGGGCCGGGATGAGGGCGGCGAAGTCGGGGCGGCCCATCCGGGCGTGGGTGAGGCCCGCGCCGAGGAGGGCGTGCCCGTCCTGGTACTGCCAGCCGCGGATCTCGTTGATGCGGCTCAGGCCGACGAGTCCGGCGGGGCGGAGCTGGCCTTTGTTGACGGCCGCCATGAGGTCGGTGCCACCGGCGACGGGCACGGCGGCCGGCATGGCCGTGAGGGCTGCCACGGCCTCGTCGAGCGAGGCGGGCAGCGTCACGGACTGCGTTGTTTGTGGTGCGTGCGTGGTCAACCCGCTGCCCCTTCCCGGTGTCCCGGTGGTCCCCGACTGTGCCCGGCCGTCGCGCCTGCGTGTGGGCGTACCGTACGTGCTCACAGGCCGGACGTGGCAACTCTGGCACATCTTCCGAGCAGTCCGGAGCGAGGGTCCGCGAAGGACTGTTCCGTCCGGGACGCCCCGGGTGTGACGGCGACTTCCGTTTCGCCGCTCTTGGGTGACGGGGGGACGGGGGGTCTCTCACACGTTCGGGGGTGTGCCCTCCAGGGGGCGGCCGACGACTCCGGGCCGCCGCTGCCAGGGGCGGGGCCCGGTGGGCGGGCGGTGGTCGACGCCGAGGGCTTCCAGGCGCCGGTAGTGGGTGCGCATGCGGCGCTCGAAACCGGCGTGGTCGCGCGCCTCCGGCGCGGGCAGCGCGGACCAGGCGACCTCGGCGAAGGCGGCGAGGCGCGGGAAGACCTGGTAGTCGACGCGGGAGCGGTTCTCCATGACCTCGGTCCAGACGTTGGCCTGGGTTCCCATGATGTGGGCGGCGGCCTCCGGGGAGAGTCCGGGCGGGACGGGCTCGAAGCGGTAGACGTCCGCCAGGGTGCGGACGTGTCCGATGGGCATCGGCTCGTCCTCGCCGGGCGCCTGGCGGTGGTCGAGGTAGACGTGCTGTTCGGGGCACATGACGACGTCGTGGCCGGCCTCGGCGGCGGCGATCCCGCCCGCGTACCCCCGCCAGGACGACACGGCCGCCCCTTCGGCGAGGCCGCCCTCCAGGATCTCGTCCCAGCCGATGAGGCGGCGGCCTCGGGCGGCGAGCCAGCGGTCGAAGTGGCGGATGAACCAGGACTGGAGGCCGTCCTCGTCGCCCACGCCCAGCTCCTCGATGCGGGCCTGGGCGGTCGGGGAGGCCTTCCACTGGTCCTTGGGGCACTCGTCGCCGCCGACGTGGACGAAGGTGGACGGGAAGAGGTCGAGGACCTCCTCGAAGACGCCCTCGTAGAAGCGCAGGACGGCCTCGGTCGGGGCGAGGACGTTGGGGTTGACGCCCCAGGTGTCCCAGACGGTGAGGGCCGCGGTGTCGACGACGTCGGTGTTGCCGAGTTCGGGGTAGGCGGCGATGGCGGCCTGCGCGTGGCCGGGGAGGTCGATCTCGGGGACGACGGTGACGTGCCGCTCGGCGGCGTACGCGACGATCTCGCGGATGTCGTCCCGGGTGTAGAAGCCGCCGTGCGGGGTCTCCGTCCAGAGCGGCGAGGCCCGGTGCCCCCACTTGGTGCGGGCCCGCCAGGCTCCGACCTCGGTGAGCCTCGGGTGGCGCTCGATCTCGACGCGCCAGCCCTGGTCGTCGGTGAGGTGGAGGTGGAGGACGTTCAGCTTGTGGGCGGCGAGCAGGTCGAGGTACCGCAGGACGTCGTCCTTGGGCAGGAAGTGGCGGGAGACGTCGAGCAGCAGCCCGCGCCAGCCGAAGCGGGGGGCGTCCTCGACCGTCGTGTACGGCAGGCCCCAGGTCCCGTCCCGCCGTACGGGCGCCTTGCGGTACGCGTCGGGGCCGAGGAGCTGGCGGAGGGTCTGGGCGCCCCAGAACACCCCGGCGGGGCCGCCGCCCTCGATGACGACGGCGGCGTCCGGGTCCTCGGTGGTCAGGCGGTACGCCTCCGGGCCGCGTCCTCCGGCCGTCCCCCCGGCGATCCGCAGCCGGATCGCGTGCGGCCCGGCGCCGTCGGCGAGCGGCAGTCCGGTGGCCGCCCCGAGGGCGGCACGGATCCAGCGGGCGGTGGCCTCGGTGCCGGGGCCGGCGTCGAGCGTGGTCCGCCCGTCGAGCGGGCGGCGGCCCGGGGCGCCGCTCCGGCACTCGGCGGACAGGGGCGCCGGGATCAGGTCCGGGGGGAAGGTCATCGCGTCAGTCCTCACACATCCGTTGCATCATGCGCAATGAGCGTTTCGCACCGCACAACATGCGTGAGACTAGGGGCGTCCCGGGCCGGCCGACAAGAGGTCTCGACCACTTCGCCCGGCAGAAGCGCCGCCCCCCCGGAACGCGAAACGGCCCCCGCCGCACGCGCCGAAGCACGCACGACGGGGGCCGCGGAAGGGCCGCCCCGACGTCAAGGCCGTACTACTTGTCCTTGCCGCCCTTGTCCTTGTCGCCACCGCCGGCGCCCATGGAGTCGTAGATCTCCTTGCACATCGGACAGACCGGGTACTTCTTGGGGTCGCGCCCCGGCACCCAGACCTTTCCGCACAGCGCCACGACGGGCGTGCCGTCGAGGGCGCTCGCCATGATCTTGTCCTTCTGGACGTAGTGGGCGTAGCGCTCGTGGTCGCCGTCACCGTGGGACACCTGCGGCGTCGGCTCGACGAGGGTTCCCGTACCTGCCCCGCGCTCGGGCTCGAGAGTGCTCATAACCGCCAAGGGTACTGAAAGGCCGGGGCCTCAGTTGAGGGACGGGTCGTCGGGGTACGTGGCGATCATCGCGAGTTCGCCGCGCTGCCGTCGCAGCACCTGCCGCCAGAGCGTCTCGGGGTGCGGCGAGGAGACGTCGCCGGGCTCCGACTCGACCACGTACCAGGCACCGTCGTCGAGCTCGGACTCCAGCTGGCCGGGGCCCCAGCCCGCGTACCCCGCGAAGATCCGCAGCGAGCCGAGGGCCGGTCCGAGCAGCTCGGGCGGGGTCTCCAGGTCGACCAGGCCGATCGCGCCGTACACCCGCCGCCAGCCGAGGGGGCCCTCGTCGCCGGGGATCACCGCCACGCCGAGGGCCGCGTCGAGGGAGACGGGGCCGCCCTGGAAGACGACGCCCGGTTCGCCGGCGAGGGCGGCCCAGGGGGCGAGGATGTCGCCGACGGTGACCGGCGTGGGCCGGTTGAGGACGACGCCGAGCGAGCCCTCGTCGTCGTGGTCGAGCAGCAGGACGACCGCGCGGTCGAAATTCGGATCCGCCAGCGCGGGGGTGGCCACGAGCAGCCGTCCTGTGAGCGAGGACACCTCGGTCATGCGACACATGATCCCGCATCTTCGGCGTTCGCGGGGGTTGTCGGACGGGATGGCGGGAAGGCGGCCCCCACCGCAGTTCAGGACGGACCGGGCCGCGGCGCCGGGCCGCACCGCGAGAACAAGCGGACGGTGACGCTCCGCAAGATCATGGGAACAGAGGGTGTTGTGCCGAATTCATTACATCTGACAGGCCCCATGAGGCACCCGATCGGGGTCTCATGGGCCCTTACCCTTTTCTCTGGCCACCCGTCGGACCCCACTTTCGGAACGCGAGATTCATGACCGGCACAGACGATGTCCTGCTTGTCCACGGCGGAACCCCGCTGGAGGGCGAGATCCGCGTCCGCGGCGCGAAGAACCTCGTGCCCAAGGCGATGGTCGCCGCCCTGCTCGGCAGCGGCCCCAGCCGCCTGCGCAACGTTCCCGACATCCGTGACGTCCGCGTGGTCCGCGGGCTGCTCCAGCTGCACGGAGTGACGGTCCGCCCGGGCGAGGAGCCCGGCGAGCTCGTCCTCGACCCGACGCACGTCGAGTCCGCGAACGTCGCCGACATCGATGCCCACGCCGGCTCGTCGCGCATCCCGATCCTCTTCTGCGGCCCGCTGCTGCACCGCCTCGGCCACGCCTTCATCCCGGGCCTCGGCGGCTGCGACATCGGCGGCCGGCCCATCGACTTCCACTTCGACGTGCTGCGCCAGTTCGGCGCCACCATCGAGAAGCGGGCGGACGGGCAGTACCTGGAGGCCCCGCAGCGCCTTCGCGGTTGCAAGATCCGCCTCCCGTACCCCTCGGTCGGCTCGACCGAGCAGGTGCTGCTCACGGCGGTCCTCGCGGAGGGCGTCACCGAGCTGTCGAACGCGGCCGTGGAGCCCGAGATCGAGGACCTGATCTGCGTCCTGCAGAAAATGGGCGCGATCATCTCCATGGACACCGACCGGACCATCCGGATCACCGGTGTCGACCGCCTCGACGGCTACACCCACCGGGCGCTCCCGGACCGCCTGGAGGCGGCCTCCTGGGCGTCGGCGGCCCTGGCCACCGAGGGCAACATCTACGTGCGCGGCGCCCAGCAGCGCTCGATGATGACCTTCCTCAACACGTACCGGAAGGTCGGCGGCGCCTTCGAGATCGACGACGAGGGCATCCGCTTCTGGCACCCGGGCGGCTCGCTCAACGCGATCCACCTGGAGACGGACGTGCACCCCGGCTTCCAGACGGACTGGCAGCAGCCGCTGGTCGTGGCCCTGACGCAGGCCTCCGGCCTCTCCATCGTCCACGAGACGGTGTACGAGTCCCGGCTCGGCTTCACCTCCGCGCTGAACCAGATGGGCGCGCACATCCAGCTGTACCGCGAGTGCCTGGGCGGCTCCGACTGCCGCTTCGGCCAGCGGAACTTCCTGCACTCCGCGGTCGTGTCCGGCCCGACGAAGCTCCAGGGCGCCGACCTGGTCATCCCCGACCTGCGCGGCGGCTTCTCGTACCTGATCGCGGCGCTGGCGGCCCAGGGCACCTCCCGGGTCCACGGCATCGACCTGATCAACCGCGGCTACGAGAACTTCATGGAGAAGCTCGTGGAGCTCGGCGCGAAGGTCGAACTGCCGGGCAGCGCGCTGGTCTGACCGGCCCGCACAGGGCCCCGCGAGCCATCCGGGGCCCTGTCGAGGCGCCCCCCGGGGCCCTGTAAGGCGCCACGGGCCCTCACGGGCCCGTACACGCACGAACGAAAGGGCGGCCACCCCCTGACAGGGTGGCCGCCCTTTCTGCGCCTACAGGCCGCCTTACTTGCCCTTGGCGGCTTCCTTGAGCTTCGAGCCCGCGGAGACCTTCACGCTGTAACCGGCCGGGATGTCGATCGGGTCGCCGGTCTGCGGGTTACGAGCGGTGCGAGCGGCACGGTGGGTGCGCTCGAAGGTCAGGAAGCCGGGGATGGTGACCTTCTCGTCGCCCTTGGCGACGACCTCACCGACGGTCTCGGCGAGAGCGGCCAGCACGGCGTCGGCGTCCTTGCGGGTCACCTCGGCGCGGTCGGCCAGGGCGGCCACCAGCTCACTGCGGTTCATGTTGTTACTCCCGTGTTCTTCTTGCCTGTGAGGCGTGCCACGCGGCGGAAGCCGCGCGATTGGGTACAGCGAAGCCGATGCTGCCAGGGCCTTCGGACAGTCCCCGGACCCGGGTCACATGACAGACCCTCGCGCCCAAACACGCATCCTGCCCCCACCAGCGGCGGGAACGCCAATCCGGCACCCCCTCGGGTCACACGAAAAGCGCCGGATCCCCGTGGTGGTGACGTTGTGTCGACACCACGAAAACCGCGCGGAGCCGAAAAGCCACCCTAAAGGCGGGTTTACGGCTCCGCGAATCGCGACGCGCCGTCAGCGCCGGTCGGCGGAGTGCCGTGGCGCCGGTCGGCGACGCGCCGTCAGCGCCCGTTCGGCGCCGTGCCCCCGCCCGCGGTCTTCGCCGCGTTCCGGACCGCGCCGGCGACCGCGCCCGCGACCTTGTCGTTGAAGACCGACGGGATGATGTAGTTCGGGTTCAGCTCGTCCTCGGTGACCACGTCGGCGAGGGCGGAGGCCGCCGCCAGCATCATCTCCGTGTTGACCGTACGGGACTGGGCGTCGAGCAGACCGCGGAAGACGCCCGGGAAGACCAGCACGTTGTTGATCTGGTTCGGGAAGTCCGAGCGGCCGGTGGCGACGACGGCGGCCGTCTGCCGGGCGGCGGCCGGGTCGACCTCCGGGTCGGGGTTCGCGAGCGCGAACACGATGGCGTCCTCCGCCATGGCGGCGACGTCCTCCGCGCCCAGCAGGTTCGGGGCCGAGACGCCGATGAACACGTCCGCGCCGACGACGGCCTGCTTGAGGGTGCCGGTGACGCCCTCGGGGTTGGTGTTGTCGGCGATCCAGCGCAGCGGCGAGTCGGCCGGGGCGTCCACGAGGTCCTCGCGGCCCGCGTGCACGACGCCGTGGATGTCGGCGACGACGGCGTGCTTCACGCCCGCCGCGATCAGCAGCTTGAGGATGGCCGTGCCGGCGGCGCCGGCTCCGGACATGACGACCCGGACGTCGCCGATGCCCTTGCCGACCACGCGCAGCGCGTTGGTGAGGGCGGCGAGGACGACGATCGCGGTGCCGTGCTGGTCGTCGTGGAAGACGGGGATGTCGAGGGCCTCGCGCAGCCGGGCCTCGATCTCGAAGCAGCGGGGCGCGGAGATGTCCTCCAGGTTGATGCCCGCGAAGCCGGGGGCGATCGCCTTGACGATCGCGACGATCTCGTCGGTGTCCTGGGTGTCGAGGCAGATCGGCCAGGCGTCGATGCCGGCGAAGCGCTTGAAGAGGGCGGCCTTGCCCTCCATGACGGGCAGCGAGGCCATGGGGCCGATGTTGCCGAGGCCGAGGACGGCGGAGCCGTCGGTGACGACCGCGACGGAGTTGCGCTTGATGGTGAGGCGGCGCGCGTCCTCGGGGTTCTCGGCGATCGCCATGCACACGCGGGCGACGCCCGGGGTGTAGATCATGGAGAGGTCGTCACGGTTGCGGATGGGGTGCTTGGACGCCATCTCGATCTTGCCGCCGAGGTGCATGAGGAACGTACGGTCCGAGACCTTGCCCAGGACGACGCCCTCGATGGTGCGCAGCTGCTCGACGATCTCGTCGGCGTGCGCGGTGGAGGTGGCGGCGATGGTGACGTCGATGCGGAGCTTCTCGTGGCCGGAGGCGGTCACGTCGAGGCCGGTGACGGATCCGCCGTGGGACTCCACCGCCGTGGTGAGCTGGGAGACCGCGGTTCCGCTGGCGGGAACCTCCAGCCGGACCGTCATCGAATACGAGACGCTGGGCGCCGTTGCCATGGCCGAGTTCCTCTGCTTTCCCTGAGCTTCGTTGCTACGCCGCCCCGGCTGGTTGCCTGGCGGCGCCCTCCGATGGTCGCACCTACCTGCCGGTAGCAGGTAATACGGTCATTTTGTTTTCGGAAAGTAGTTTCCACCATACGAGAAGTGGTGGGGAAACAGAAGAGGCCCCCGTCACCGGAGGTGACAGGGGCCTCAACTTTGTACGTACGTCTAAGTGGCACCGACCCGCCATGCTCGCCTCGCGGCAAGTGGTCCCTCTGAGGGACGAAGGTTGGGCCCGGGGGCTTGGATCGAGCCGGTGCCACGACAAGGCTAACAAACCACCCTGCTCGGTGATTCCAGCACCGCAGGTTGACCTGAAATCAGCCCCGGGCGGCGGAGCGGAGCGAGGCCGAAGTCAGTCCCTGAGCAGGTCCGGGACCCCCGCCTCGTCCGGCATGTCCCGGTCGCCCGAGAGCACCGTCAGGGCCTGGGTGGACCGGGTCAGCGCCACGTAGAGCACCCGCAGGCCGGCCGGGGACTCGTCCGCGATCTCCGCGGGCGAGACGACCACCGTCGCGTCGTACTCCAGGCCCTTCGCCTCCAGGGAACCGAGCGCCACCACCCGGTCACCGAGCCCCGCGAGCCAGCCGGCGGCCTCCGCCCGCCGGTTCATGGCGACGACGACACCCACCGTCCCGTCCACCTCGCCGAGCAGCCGCTCGGCCTCCAAACGTACGGTTTCGGCCAGATCCGCCCCCTCGCCGAGGGCGACGAAGCGGGGCTCGACCCCCGTGGAGCGGACCGCCCGCGGCGATTCCTTGCCCGGCATGGCGAGCGCGAGGACCTTGGCGGCCAGTTCGGCGATCTCCGCCGGGTTCCGGTAGTTCACGGTGAGCTCGAAGCGGCGCCGCGGCCGCGAGCCGAGCGCCTCGTCCCGGGCCTCCGCGGCCTCGTCCGGATCCGACCAGGACGACTGCGCCGGGTCGCCGACGACCGTCCAGGTGGCGTGCCGGCCGCGCCGCCCGACCATCCGCCACTGCATGGGCGTCAGGTCCTGGGCCTCGTCGACGATCACGTGCGCGTACTCGGTGCGCTCCGCCGCGAGCCGCTCGGCCCGCTCCCGCTGGGTCTCCTCCCGTACGGGCATCAGCTCCTCGAGCCCCGTGAGCTGGTCCAGCGGGTCGTACTCCCGCTTCTTGCGGGGCCGGGCCGGGGCGCCGAGCAGCGTGTTCAGCTCGTCGAGGAGGGCGACGTCGTGGACGGACAGCTCCCGGCGGCGCAGCGAACGCGCGAGCCGCCGCGCCTCGCCCGGGTTGAGGATCCGGCGGGCCCAGCGGCCGAGCCGCCGCTCGTCGGCCATCGCGTCGAGGACCTGACGGGGCGTGAGCTCGGGCCACCAGGCGTCGAGGAAGGACAGGAACGAGTCCTCCGTGGACACGTCCTCGTCGAACGACGAACGCAGCTCGGCGGCGAGCTCGGGGTCGCTGTGGCGGCCGACGGCGCCGGACTTGGCGTACAGCGCGTCGAGGAGCAGTCGGCGGGCGCGCGGCCGGAGCAGGTTGACGGGGGCGGTGCCGCCGAGGACGTTGTGCCGGATGCGGCGCAGCTCGTCGGCTTCGAGTTCGAGCCGCCGCCCGAAGGCGACGACGCGCAGCAGCTGCGGGGCGTCCGGGCTCTCCAGGGCGCCCCGGGCGGCCTTGCGGAGTACGTGGAGCATGCGGGAGGAGCCCTTGACGCGGGCGACGGCGGGCTCGTCGTAAGCGGTGGCCTCGGCCCCGTCGACGAGCGAACCGACGGCCCGGATCGCGACCTGCCCCTCCTCCCCGAGGGAAGGAAGCACGCCCTCGGTGTACGAGACGAGGAGCGGGGTCGGGGAGACGATCAGGATGCCGCCCGCGTACCGCCGCCGGTCCTGGTAGAGCAGGTAGGCGGCACGGTGCAGCGCGACCGCCGTCTTCCCCGTCCCCGGCCCGCCCTCGACGTACGTCACGGAGGCGGCGGGCGCCCGGATGACCAGGTCCTGCTCGGCCTGGATGCTGGAGACGATGTCCCGCATGGTGTGGCTGCGGGCCTGGCCGAGGGCGGCCATCAGGGCGCCGTCGCCGATCACGGGCAGCTCGCGGCCGTCGAGGGTGGCCCGCAGCTCGGGACGCATGAGGTCGTCCTCGACGCCGAGGACCCGGCGGCCCTTGGAACGGATCACACGGCGGCGCACGACCCGGCCGGGGTCGACGGGGGTGGACCGGTAGAAGGGCGCGGCGGCGGGCGCACGCCAGTCGATGACGAGCGGCGCGTAGTCGGAGTCGAGGACCCCGATCCGCCCGATGTGGAGGGTCTCGCCGATGTCCGCGGTGTTGTCGGGGCGTACGGCGTCCTCGGCGGGCTCGACGGAGGTGTAGGCGCCGTCGGGCCCCTTCTTCCCGTCCTTGCCGTAAAGGAGATCGATCCGGCCGAAGAGGAAGTCCTCGAACTCGTTGTTGAGCCGGTTGAGGTGGATGCCGGCCCGGAAGACCTGGGCGTCGCGCTCGGCGAGCGCGCCGGGCGTGCCGACCTGGCCCCGCTGGGCGGCGTCGTTCATCAGGAACTCCGCCTCGTGGATCTTCTCCTCCAGACGGCGGTAGACCTGATCCAGATGTTCCTGCTCGACACCGATCTCACGGTCTCTGACCGTGTCCACGGCTTCCTGCGCGGCCACCTAAGGCCCCCTTCTCACGTGCACTGGGCAGCCGTCGAGCGTACGCCACGGGGAGGGGCCGTGTCAGGCGCGGGGCCCGCTTCCCGGCGGGGCGGTTCCCACCCGCCGTGTGGGCGCACCCCCGCCCGCGTGGACAATCACCCCGCCTCCCCCGCCCCCGCGTGGACAATCGCCCCGCCCCACCCCCGCGTGGACAATCGTCCCGCCCTCACCCACCCCCGTGTGGGCAATCGTCCCGCTGGGGCGGGACGGGTGGGCACACGGGACGGCGCCTCTGCGGGCGCGCTCCGCCTTCCGCGCCTTGACCCGCACCCCAGCGCTCGCCGAGGTCGATCCCCCGGCCAGCTTCGAACTCCTCGAACAGGGCCGCAC
>NZ_JBEXSZ010000034.1:0-59402 GCF_040613865.1 Streptomyces sp. NPDC006197
ACTGGCCCTCCATGCCGGAGGACTTCTCGTACGCCCCGGGGCTCGCGCCCGCCGAGCACGCGGGCGCGCGGATTGGTTCAAGTGGTGCGGGGTTCCCGGACGGGTACCGGGGCGGCGACTACTGGTTGAAGGTGTCGCTCTTGACGTCGATCCACTTGCCGCCCTCGACCTTGTAGACCGTGAGCTGCTTGTTGGTGGTGTCGCCGAACTCGTCGAAGGAGACCTTGCCGGTCACACCGTCGAAGGAGACCTTGCCCAGGGCCTCGGTGACCTTGGCGCGGGCGTCGGACGGCAGCTTGCCGCCGTTGGCCTGGACGACGGCCTTGACGGCCTGGATGATCGCCCAGCCGGCGTCGTAGGAGTAGCCGCCGTAGGCCGCGTACGGGTCCTTGAAGCCGGCCGCCTTGTAGTCCTCGATGAACTTCTTGGCGGTGGGGAGCTTCTCGACGGGGTAGCCGATCGAGGTGGCGAGGTCACCGTCGTTGGCCTCGGCGGAGGCGCTGATGAAGGCCGGGTCGTAGATGCCGTCGCCGCCCATGACGGGGATCTTGGCGCCGGTCTTCTTGACCTGGTCGGAGAGCAGGCCGCCCTCGGGGTACTGGCCGCCGAAGTAGACGGAGTCGGCGCCGGAGGCCTTGACCTTGTCGGCGGTGGAGGAGAAGTCGGTCTCCTTCACGGTGACGTGGTCGGTCGCGACGACGGTGCCGCCGAGGCGCTTGAACTCGTCGGAGAAGATCGCCGCGAGGCCGGCGCCGTAGGTCTGCTTGTCGTCGACGACGAAGACCTTCTTCTTGCCGGCGTCCTTGAAGAGGTACTGGGCGGCGAACTTGCCCTGGACCACGTCGGTGGCGGCGGTGCGGAAGTAGGTCGGGAAGGGACGCTTGAACTCGCCCTTGCCCCAGTTGTCGCCCTGGCTCAGCGCCGGGTTCGTGTTGGCCGGGGAGACCTGGGCCAGCTTGGCGGAGGCGAAGACGCCCTGCATCTGCTGGGAGACGCCGGAGTTCAGCGGGCCGACGACGCCGAGGACGTCCTTGTTGCCGACGAGCTTGGTGGCGTTGGCCTGGCCCGAGGCGGGGACGGCCTGGTCGTCCAGACCCTCGATCTTGAACGTGACGCCGGGGACTTCCTTGTTCTTGTTGGCGGTCTGGACCGCCAGGTCCACGGAGTTCTTGATGCCCAGGCCGAGCGCGGAGAGGGAACCGGTCAGCGGTGCGTCGACGCCGATGACGACGGTCACGCCGCCACCGTCCGCGTTGTTGTCGCTGCCGCCCTTGTCGTCACGCGAACCGCATGCGGTGAGAGTGAGCGCTCCCGTGGTGAGCACGCTGGTGAGGATGAGCAAAGAACGGTGTCGCACGAAGAATCCTTTCCCTGGCGCGGCCCCCTCAAGCTGAGGCGGTGCCGTGAAGCTGTGTAGCTAGAGGTGCCGTTTTCGATGCCGGGCCGTACTGGGTCGAGCAGGGCCGTGCAGTGGAAGCGCCCGGCGGCGCGGTGACTGGCCGTGACTCTAGGCGCAGGTGGGGAACGGCGGGGAGCGCCCAGGTCAGGATGTGACTGTCTTGTTATGCCGACGGGTGGAGACGGTGTGCATGCGGGGTGCAAACCCGGGCACAGCGGTCAGTAGTGCAGTGTTCACATGGTGAGAACCCCCAGTTCCGCTAAGGGGCTTGAGTGGATCACGGTCCTGACGGACCACCCGTGAGGGTCTCCGGATATCGGACACGGACTCATTCGCCAGCGGACGGAGAGCAGGTCGGGTGCTGACCCGGCCATTCCGCTCCTGAATGGCGTGAAAGTTACGCAGTGTCACGGTGATCATGGCTGGGATCATTCGCCGGGAGGGGCCCCGGAGCTCCCGGAAGGCGTCGGAGCGATGGTCCACTCGTCGGGCGGGCGCCAGTTCTCCGAGCTTCCCGTCGCCCCCTTCGCGGCCTCGCAGCGCCGCCGCGACTCCCGGTCCGCCAGCGCCTCGGCGGCCTTCCGTCCCGCCCGCCGCTCCTCGGTCCGGGCCGCCGCGAGCACCTGGTCGTGGATCTCGTACTGCTCGTTGGAGAGCCCTTTCTGCTCCCAGTCGAGCCCCGCCCACTTCGACCCCCTGAGCGCTTCTTTCACCCAGTACGAGACCAGGTTCGCGCAGACGTCGGCGGGGGTGCTGGTCCGGGGCGCGGGCGACGGTGCGGGGTGCGGGTCCGGAGCCCGGCCGCAGCCGGCGGACAGGGCGAGCACGCACCCGGCCAGGGCCGCCGCGAGGGCGGCCCCGGCCGGTCGTATCCGGGGGCGTGTCACGGGAGTTGGACGTACGGCTTCAGGAAGTCGCGTGCGCCGGGCGTGTCCAGGCGGTACGTGACGTTCGTGGCGTAGCAGGGCATGTCGCCGGTGATCGTGGTGGCGACGAGCGTCAGCTTCCCGTTCAGCGTCGCGAAGTTGGGGCCGCCCGAATCGCCGTAGCAGGCACCGCCGTTGCCCTGGGGTGCGGTCATGGCGAGCCGGACCCACGCGTCGTTGAGGGCGTCGAAGGAGACCGGCGCCTTCATGCGGACCCCGCCGCCCGGGTGGGTCTGGCCGCCCGGGCCGCGCTCCGACTCCTGCGTGCCGTACCCGGCCACGAGGAACGACGTGGAGTTCAGCCCCTGCGGGCCGAGCGCAGCCAGGGCGCCCGCCTTCGGCAGCGACGCCGGAGCGAAGGACCAGCGGGCCTTCACCGCCTTCGCAGGCAGTTCGATCACCGAGATGTCATGGGGGTCGGAGGCCGGGCCGGGGTAGGCGGGGTGGCTGTGCGCGGTCCCCTCGACGGCCACGCTCCGTGCAACGGCGGCGGGGTCGCCCGGGTGCTCGGCGGCCGCCCGGTCGAGGCCGGCCTGCACATCCTGGTCGAGCGAGACGTAGAAACGCACGTTCTCCGGCCAGTCCGTCGTGCAGTGGGCGGCCGTGAGGAAGGTGTCCGCGTCGATCATGGTGCCGGAGCAGACCCAGTCGACCCGGTCCGGCGTCGCCGGGTCGTCGTCGTTGTCCCAGGTCGCCACGAGCGCGCCGACCTCGGTGCGCTCGGGGGCGGGGGCCGCGTTGTACGAGTTGATCGCCGAGGACGGGATCGCGGTGGCGATCACGGCGGCACAGGCGGCGGCGGTGACGGCGGACATCGCGGTGGTGGTGCGTACGGCTGTCACGAAGAACCCCTCGATGGGTGAATGGATCAGGTGTTCTCCTGTGGGGGAGGCCGCCAGTGAAGCGGCTGCCCCCGCCGCGCGACAAGAGGGCGGAGCGGCGAAGGGGGCGGGAGTGGTCGGCGGGCGAAGAGGGCGAAGGGGGTGGGAGCATGCCGGGGCGGAGTGGCGAAAGGGGCGGAGCGCCGTGCGCTCCGCCCCCCTTCGTCCTCTTCGCCGCGACGGCCCGCGACGGGCTCCGTTACGCCCGACCCGCCGACGGCAGGCTGTCCGCGTCCTTCGCGTCGATCTCGCGCAGCAGGCAGGTCAGCCGCGCCGAGCAGACCCGCTTGCCCTGCTCGTCCGTGATCACGATCTCGTACGTGGCGGTCGACCGGCCCCGGTGGACCGGGGTCGCCACGCCGGTCACCAGACCGCTGCGCACCCCCCGGTGGTGGGTGCAGTTCAGGTCGACGCCGACGGCGATCTTCGAGACCCCGCCGTGCAGCATCGAGCCGACGGAGCCCAGCGTCTCGGCGAGCACCGCCGACGCACCGCCGTGCAGCAGCCCGTACGGCTGGGTGTTGCCCTCGACCGGCATGGTGCCGACGACCTTCTCGGCCGAGGCCTCCAGGATCTGGACGCCCATCCGGTTCCCGAGGTGACCGGCCGAGAAGAGCGCCGGGAGGTCGACGCCCAGCGCCGCGTACTCGTCGATGACCTCCTGCGGGAACTTCACGTGCTGCTGCTCACCCATGGGCCCGGCTCCGTTCGTCTTCGTACGGCTGACAGATCGCCTGAGCAAACGCTTAGGCGGAGGCCGATTGTTCCAGACGTACGATCACGGACTTGCTCGCGGGGGTGTTGCTGACGTCCGCCGTCGACTCCAGCGGGACCAGCACGTTCGTCTCCGGGTAGTAGGCGGCCGCGCACCCCCGGGACGTCGGGTAGTGCACCACCCGGAAGCCGGGCGCCCGCCGCTCCGTGCCGTCCGTCCACTCGCTCACCAGATCCGCGTACGCCCCGTCCGCGAGACCGAACGCCGCCGCGTCCTCGGGGTGCACGAGGACCACCCGGCGGCCGTTCCTGATCCCCCGGTAGCGGTCGTCCAGACCGTAGATCGTGGTGTTGTACTGGTCGTGCGAGCGCAGCGTCTGCAGCAGCAGCCGACCCTCGGGCACCCTCGGGTACTCGACGGGCGCGGCCGTGAAGTTCGCCTTGCCGGTCTTCGTGGGGAAGCGGCGCTCGTCGCGCGGGCCGTGCGGCAGCGCGAAGCCGCCCGGGTTCGCCGCGAGCCGGGCGTTGAAGTCCTCGAAACCGGGCACCACGCGCGCGATGCGGTCCCGGATCCTGGCGTAGTCCGCCTCGAACTCCTCCCAGGGCGTGGCCGATCCGTCGCCGAGGACGGCCCGGGCCATCCGCGCCACGATCGCCGGCTCGGACAGCAGGTGCGGGCTCGCCGGCGGCAGGTTGCCCCGGGAGGCGTGCACCAGGCTCATCGAGTCCTCGACGGTCACGAACTGCCGACCGCTCTTCTGCATGTCCTTGTCGGTGCGGCCGAGCGTCGGCAGGATCAGCGCGCGCGTGCCCGTCACCGCGTGCGAGCGGTTCAGCTTCGTCGAGACGTGCACGGTCAGGCGCGCGTTCCGCATCGCCGCCTCCGTCACCTCCGTGTCGGGCGTCGCCCCCACGAAGTTGCCGCCCATCGCGAAGAACACCTTCGCCTCGCCGTCGCGCAGCGCCTGGATCGAACGCACCACGTCGAAGCCGTGGTGGCGCGGCGAGACGATCCCGAACTCCTTGTCCAGGGCGTCGAGGAAGGCCGGCGAGGGGCGCTCGAAGATGCCCATCGTGCGGTCGCCCTGCACGTTCGAATGGCCGCGCACCGGGCACACGCCCGCGCCCGGCCGGCCGATGTTCCCGCGCAGCAGCAGGAAGTTGACCACCTCGCGGATGGTCGGCACGGAGTGCTTGTGCTGGGTGAGGCCCATCGCCCAGCAGACGATCGTGCGCTCCGAGGCGAGCACCATCTCCAGGGCCCGCTCGATCTCGGGGCGCGTCAGCCCGGTCGCGGCGAGCGTCTCGTCCCAGTCGGCCGCCTTCGCCGCCGCCGCGAACTCCTCGTACCCGTGGGTGTGGTCCCGTACGAACTCCTCGTCGACCGCCCCGGCCGTCTCCAGCACCAGCTTGTTGAGCAGTCGGAAGAGGGCCTGGTCGCCGCCGATCCGGATCTGCAGGAAGAGATCGGTGAGCGCCGCGCCCTTGAGCATGCCCTGCGGGGTCTGCGGGTTCTTGAAGCGCTCCAGGCCCGCCTCCGGCAGCGGGTTCACCGAGATGATCCGGGCGCCCGAGGCCTTCGCCTTCTCCAGGGCCGAGAGCATGCGCGGATGGTTCGTCCCCGGGTTCTGCCCGGCCACGATGATCAGGTCCGCCCGGTGCAGGTCCTCCAGGGAGACGCTGCCCTTGCCGATGCCGATCGTCTCCGTCAGCGCCGAGCCCGAGGACTCGTGGCACATGTTGGAGCAGTCCGGCAGGTTGTTCGTGCCGAACTCGCGCGCGAAGAGCTGGAGCAGGAACGCCGCCTCGTTGCTCGTCCGCCCCGAGGTGTAGAAGAGCGCCTCGTCCGGCGAGGCCAGGGCACGCAGCTCCTCCGCGATGATCGCGAAGGCGCGCTCCCAGGTCACCGGCTCGTACCGCTCGCCGCCCTCCGGGAGCAGCATCGGCTGCGTGATGCGGCCCTGCTGACCCAGCCAGTACCCGCTGCGGGTCGCCAGGTCCGCCACCGGGTGCGCGGCGAAGAACTCGGGCGTCACCCGGCGCAGCGTCGCCTCCTCGGCGACCGCCTTCGCGCCGTTCTCGCAGAACTCCGCCACATGCCGCTTGTCACCCTCCGGCCAGGCGCAGCCGGGACAGTCGAAGCCGTCCTTCTGATTGACCTTGAGCAGGGTCCGCGCGGTCCGCCGCAGCCCCATCTGCTCCTGCGCGATCCGCAGCGTGTGCCCGATGGCGGGCAGGCCGGCGGCGGCGTGCTGCGGCGGCGTGACCTGCGGGGCGTCCTGGACCGGGTCACCGGCCGGCGGCTTGCTGACCATCGCGCTCTCCCTTGAGCGGTAATCCTCTGGCGTACGTCTCCGATCCTGTCACGCGGCACCGACAGCCCGGCACCCCGACCGCTGTGGACGGGATTGTCAGTGGGCCGTGGCAGGATCGTCCCGTGGCCGAGACAGCATCGAAGACCCCCGCAGACACCCGCCCCCGCCTGCTCCTCATGGACGGGCACTCGCTCGCGTACCGGGCGTTCTTCGCGCTGCCCGCGGAGAACTTCACCACCGCGACCGGACAGCCGACGAACGCGATCTACGGGTTCGCCTCGATGCTGGCGAACACGCTCCGCGACGAGGCGCCCACCCACTTCGCGGTCGCGTTCGACGTGTCCCGCAAGACCTGGCGGTCCGAGGAGTTCCCGGAGTACAAGGCGAACCGCTCGAAGACCCCCGACGAGTTCAAGGGCCAGGTCGAGCTGATCGGCGAACTCCTCGACGCGATGCACGCGCCGCGCTTCGCCGTCGACGGCTTCGAGGCCGACGACGTCATCGCCACCCTCGCCACCCAGGCCGAGGCCGAGGGCTTCGAGGTCCTCATCGTCACCGGCGACCGGGACTCCTTCCAGCTCGTCACCGACCACACCACCGTGCTCTACCCGACCAAGGGCGTCTCCGAGCTCACCCGCTTCACCCCGGAGAAGGTCCAGGAGAAGTACGGCCTGAGCCCCTCGCAGTACCCCGACTTCGCCGCCCTGCGCGGCGACCCGTCCGACAACCTCCCGGGCATCCCCGGCGTCGGCGAGAAGACCGCCGCCAAGTGGATCAACCAGTTCGGCTCCTTCGCCGAGCTCGTCGAGCGCGCCGAGGAGGTCAAGGGCAAGGCCGGCCAGAACTTCCGCGACCACCTGGAGTCGGTCAAGCTCAACCGCCGCCTGACCGAGATGGTCCGGGACGTCGAGCTGCCGAAGACCGTCACGGACCTCGCCCGCGAGCCGTACGACCGCGCGGCCGTCGCCCTCGTCCTCGACACCCTGGAGATCCGCAACCCCTCGCTGCGCGAGCGGCTCCTCGCCGTCGACCCTGGCTCCGCGGAGGAGGCCGCGCCCGCCCCCGCCGCGGGCCTGGAGCTCGACTTCACCGTCCTCGGCGCGGGCGAGCTCGCCCCCTGGCTCGCCGAGCACGCCACCGAGCCCCTCGGCATCGCCACCGTCGACAGCTGGGCCCTCGGCACCGGGAACGTCAGCGAGGTCGCCCTCGCCGCCGCCGGGGGAGCCGCCGCCTGGTTCGACCCCAGCACGCTCGACGAGGCCGACGAGCAGGCCTGGGCCGCGTGGATCTCCGACCCCGACCGGCCGAAGGTCATGCACAACGCCAAGGGCGCCATGCGGGTCTTCCCCGAGCACGGCTGGAGCATCGCCGGCGTCACCATGGACACCGCCCTCGCCGCCTACCTGGTCAAGCCCGGCCGGCGCTCCTTCGCCCTCGACGCCCTCACCGTCGAGTACCTCGGCCGCGAGCTCGCCCCGGCGGCCCCCGCCGACGGCCAGCTCGCCTTCGGCGCCGACGACACCGCCGAGGCCGAGGCCCTCATGAGCCAGGCGCGGGCCGTCCTCGACCTCGGCGCGGCCTTCGACGAGCGGCTCGCCGAGGTCGGCGCCCGCGACCTCCTCCACGAGGTCGAGCTCCCCACCTCCGCCCTCCTCGCCCGCCTGGAGCGGCACGGCATCGCCGCCGACCGCGACCACCTGGAGGCCATGGAGCAGCAGTTCGCTGGAGCGGTCCAGCAGGCCGTCAAGGAGGCCCACGCCTCCGTCGGCCACGAGTTCAACCTCGGCTCGCCCAAGCAGCTCCAGGAGGTCTTCTTCGGCGAGCTGAACCTCCCCAAGACCAAGAAGACCAAGACCGGATACACGACGGACGCCGACGCGCTCGCCTGGCTGGCCGGCCAGACCGAGCACGAACTGCCGGTGATCATGCTCCGCCACCGCGAGCAGGCGCGCCTGCGCTCCACGGTCGAGGGCCTGATCAAGACCGTCGCGGCGGACGGCCGCATCCACACCACCTTCAGCCAGACGGTCGCGGCGACCGGCCGCCTGTCCTCCACCGACCCCAACCTGCAGAACGTGCCGGTCCGCACGGACGAGGGCCGGGCCATCCGGCACGGCTTCGTCGTCGGCAAGGGCTTCGAGGCCCTCATGACCGCCGACTACAGCCAGATCGAGCTGCGCGTCATGGCCCACCTCTCCGAGGACGAGGGCCTCATCGAGGCCTTCACCTCCGGCGAGGACCTGCACACCACCGTCGCCTCCCAGGTCTTCGGCGTCGAGCGGGCCGCCGTCGACGCCGAGATGCGCCGCAAGATCAAGGCCATGTCGTACGGCCTGGCCTACGGCCTCTCCGCCTTCGGCCTCTCGCAGCAGCTGACCATCGACCCGGCCGAGGCCCGGATCCTGATGGAGACCTACTTCGAGCGCTTCGGCGGGGTGCGGGACTACCTGCGCCGCGTCGTCGACGAGGCCCGCGCCACCGGGTACACCGAGACGATGCTGGGCCGCCGCCGCTACCTCCCGGACCTCAACAGCGACAACCGGCAGCGCCGCGAGGCCGCCGAGCGGATGGCGCTCAACGCCCCCATCCAGGGCACGGCCGCCGACATCGTCAAGGTCGCCATGCTGAACGTCGACCGGGCGCTCACCGAGGCGGGCCTCGCCTCCCGGATGCTCCTCCAGGTCCACGACGAAATCGTGCTCGAACTCGCCCCCGGCGAGCGCGAGCAGGTCGAGACCCTGGTCCGCGAGCAGATGTCGGCCGCCGCCGACCTCCGCGCCCCCCTGGACGTCTCGGTAGGCGTAGGCCAGAACTGGGACGCGGCAGCGCACTGAACCGACCGGGGGGCGCTCCCGTCCTTTCGTCGTGGGCGCTGCCCCTCCGTTGTGGGCAGTCGTTCCGCTGGGGCGAAGGGGGTCCCCCCTGCTCGAGCGAAGCCGAGAGCTTGGGGGAGGGTGGGCACAACGGACGGCGCCCTTTGCCGGGCCTAGGCTCCCGCGCCTGAACCCGCACCACCGGCGCGCCGCGCAAGGTGGTGCGGGTCAAGGCACAACAGGCGGACCGGCCCGGCGGGCTGTGCGCCAGTCGGACCAGTCCGGGCGCGCCCCCCGCGGCCACGCTCCCGAAACTGAGGGGCATGATCACGCGCCGCCGCCCCCACCTCCCCACCTGGGCCCTCCTAGGAGCCCTGCTGGGCGCATCCGGCACCGCCTGGTCCTGGCCCGCCGAGGCACACCGGGCGCCCGCACTCTGCACCTCGTCCCGTGAGCCGACCCTCGCCGCCCGGCTGTCCCAGGACATCGCGGCGGCCCTCAAGGGCCGCGGGGGCACGGTCTCCGTCGCGGTCCACGACCCCGTGCGCGGACTGCGCTGCCGGCTCGCCGACACCGTGGCGTACGACTCCGCCAGCATCGCCAAGGTCCTGATCATGCAGGCAGTCCTCGGGCGCGCGGAGGAACTCGGCCGGGCGCCCACCCGGCTGGAGGCGCGACGGCTGAAGGCGATGATCACCCGCTCCGACAACACCGCCGCCACCGAGCTGTGGGAGGGCCTGTCCCGCGCCCGGCTGAACAGGGTGCTGCGGGAGGTCGGAGCCCAGGACACCGTCCTGGGCCACGACGACTACTGGGGCCTCACCCGCACCACCGCACGCGACCAACTCGCCCTGCTCACCGCGGTGTCACGCCGCAGCGAGGCCCTGTCCCTGATGGGTCAGGTGGTCCGCGCACAGGCCTGGGGCGTCACCGCGGGCGCGCCCCGCACGGTCAAGGTCCACCTCAAGAACGGCTGGCTGCCCCGTGCGACCCACGCCTGGCGCGTCCACAGCGTCGGCATCGTGCGCCCGGCGGCGACCCCGACGGGCACCGACACCGGCACCGGCACGACGAGCCCCGCCGTCGACTACCGGATCGTCCTCCTGAGCCACGGCAACCCCACCATGCGGTACGGCGTCCGCACCCTGGAGAGCGTCGCCCTCGTCGTGCACCGCAGACTCTCCGGCGGCGCCGCGGCCCGCGGCCACACCCCGCCGGAGAAGATCAGCGAGATCCCGGACGGGAGTGCTCCGGCCGAGGTGCCGGACCGGGGAGATCCCGGTGCGCCGGCGTGGCCGGAGCCGTCCGGGCCCGCGGCGATCCGAGGAGCCGCGCCCCCGTCCCGTACAGCACGAGCCCGACGGCGAGCCCCGCACCGGCGCCGAAACAGGCCGTCGGGATGACGTCGAGGGGCGTCTCGATCCGGTCCCAGCCCCAGTACGCCGCCCAGCGCAGCACCCGGTGGGCGGCACCCGCGAGGACGCAGCCGCCGATCAGCCCGGCGGCCAGGAGCCGGCCGCGCCGGCCGGGGACCGGGACCCGGGACGGCAGTCCCACCCCCGGAGCGGAGGTGCGCAGCGCCCGTGCCGCGCACCAGGCGAGGATTCCGAGGGCCAGCGCCGAGCCCCCGTACTGCGCGTAGAGATAGACCGGGAAGCCGGCGACGATCTCGCCGAGGACGGGGATCGCACGGGTGCCCCACCGGTCGAGGTGGGTGAAGGAGTCCCACACCACGTGCGTGGTGGCGCCGAGGATCGCCGAGAGGCAGAACCACCCGGCGAGCGCCGCCGGGTGCCGCTCCCGCCAGGGACGGCCCCGGACGAGCCCGTACACCCTGCCCCGCCACCGCTCGGGCAGCAGCGCGACGAGCGGCTCGCGCACGGTCAGCCACAGGGCCACGAGCGCGGCGGTGATCAGCACGTCGGCCGTGACGATCCCGACGGGGGAGTGGGTGACGTCCCCGAGGACCATCACCCCGGGGAACGCGGTCGCGGCGAAGTAGGTCATGTCGGGCGAGAAGGACCCGGCGACGAGGGCGGACGCGACCAGCGGGCCGCGCGCGGTCCCGTCCCGCCGCAGCGCGGGCAGCACGGCGGCGGCGTGGCTCAGCGTGAACGGCAACGGGAGTTCCCCCAGGGTTCCGACGGTGACGGCGGCCGGTGTGCGTGACCGGCCGGAGTACAAGAGGGGCGGGACGCTCCGGTTGGTTCCCGGACTCACCTGGTCGGCAGGCGGCCAAGAGGTGACGAAACCGTGAAACACGGTCAGGGGCCGGTGTTCGGCGGTCCGGAGTTGGCATAGGGTCGCCTGGGGTCTCACGCGGGGAGCGTGGGACCGCGTCGATGGGGAGGGGACGACGTACATGGCAGCGAACATCGGCCACCGGCTGCGCAAGGGAGCCACCAGCGGTGTGGTGATGGCCGCGGCGGTCGCCGCGCTCGCCGCCTCGCAGGCACCGGAGACGATCCCGCCGGCCACGGACAACACCGGCGGGGACCAGGCCATCGGGGCCGGTGACTCGACTTCGCCGTCCGGGGACGGTTCCGTGACGGGCGACTCCCCGTACTACACGGCCCTGCCGCCGCTGGTCACGCCCGGCAAGCCCGGGACGGGCACCAATCTGCCGGTGATCACCGGCCCCGCCGAGGCCGGCATACCCGCGTCCGTCTACTCCGCCTACAAGCGGGCCGAGCTCTCCATACGCTCGACCGACCCCGACTGCAACCTGCCGTGGCAGCTGCTCGCCGGCATCGGCAAGGTCGAGTCCGGGCAGGCCCGTGGCGGCCGGGTCGACGCCAACGGCACGGCATCGCCGCCGATCCTCGGCCCCGCTCTCAACGGTGTCGGCTTCGCCAAGATCACCGACACCGACGGCGGCGCCTTCGACGGTGACAGGGTCCACGACCGGGCCGTCGGCCCGATGCAGTTCATCCCGTCCACCTGGGCCACCTGGGGCCAGGACGCCAACAGCGACGGCAAGAAGGACCCGAACAACATCTACGACGCGGCGCAGGCCGCCGGCCTCTACCTCTGCGCGAACGACCGCAACCTCGCGCTCAAGGCCGATCTCGACCAGGCGATCCTCAGCTACAACCGGTCGAGGGAGTACCTGAACACCGTCCTGTCCTGGGTCGCCTTCTACGAGCGCGGCACCCACCAGATCCCGGACGGCACGGGCGTGCTGCCGGTCGGACGCAGCGACAACGGCACCGGGGGCAACCGCCCCCGCCCGACCACGCCGCTCCCGACCGTCCCCACGACCCCGGCGCCGGGCACCCAGAAGCCGAAGCCGCCGAAGACCTCTCCCGGAACGGTCAAGCCGCCGACCGTTCCCACCAAGCCCCCGGTCACCCCGCCGGTGACGCCGCCCACCCTCCCGGCGGTCGCCAGGGTCGCACGGCTCGTGGTCGTGGCCAACGAGGAGCTGACCACGACCACCGGCAGCGCCTTCACGGGCTTCCCCCGGGTCGCGGCGTTCGACGCCTCGGGCAAGCCGGTCTCGGGCGTGAGCATCCGCTTCGAGATCTTCGGCGCCACCGACAGCCGCTTCGCCGGCGGCACGACCAGCGCCACCGTCACCACCGGCTCGGCCGGCCTCGCCACCTCTCCCGCCCTCCGGGCCGGCGAGAAGACGGGATCCTTCACCGTGCGGGCCACCGTCGTGGGCCGGACCCTGAGCGCGGCCCAGTTCGCCGCGACCGTCACGGAGCGCACGGCGGACACCCTCTCCCGGCTTGCCGGTGACCCCCTGTCAGCCGTGAGCGGCACCTCCTTCACCCAGCAGGCCCAGGTGAAGGCCACGGACAAGGGCGCCCTCGCCCCCGGTGTGACCGTCACCGCGGTGATCGTCACCTCGAAGACGGACCCCAAGGAGAGCACCGAGGGCCCGTCCTTCAAGACCACGGACGGCACCACGGTCCGTACCCTCACCTTCAAGACCGGTCCTGACGGGCTGCTCACCATCGCGTCCGGCGACCTCCTCGCGGGCGACAAGGCGGGCACGTACTACATCCAGCTCACCGCACCGGGCGGTGGCACCACCTTCATCGACCTGACCGTCACCGCGCCCGCGACGACGGATCCGACGCCGGAGCCGACGCCCTCCGACAGCGGCTCGCCCGAGGCCGCCCCCTCGCCCAGCACCTCGCCTTCGGCCTGACGGCCCGCGCCTCCGCGTCGCCTTCCTCCGCGCCGTCCCCCGTCCGCCCCGGACGCGGGGGCGGCGCTTCGCGTTACCCGGGTGCAACGTGTTCTCATCTCACGGCCGCGTTGCTACGGTGCCCCCGCCCTGACGACCTATCAGATCGCACCCGGGAGGCCGACCATGCGCGCCCTCGTCGCCGCCGCCATCGGACTCGCCCCAGTCCTCCTCTTCGTCCTGCTCCTCTCCGTGGTCGATCTGCCGCCCGACGGCCCCACCTCGCCCAAGCCCCTCCTGACCGCCGACCCCGGCCCCAAGAAGTAGGGGGCCGACCGTGCGCCGCCGAGCCAGCCTCGTCCTGCTCGCCCTCGCCGTCTTCTGCGCCGCGATGGCCCCGACCCTGCGCTGGTACGCCTTCCCCCGCCTCGCGAAGATCCCGCCCAACCAGTACCAGGAGACCGTCCTGGAGGCGCGGCCCGCGACCCTCCTCGACTACTCCACGCTCAAGGCCGAGAAGGTCGACAAGATCACGATCATCCAGACCCTCAAGGGCAACGTGGAGGAGTCACGGCGCATCGAACGCGACGCCGGACGTGACGTCGTCGTCTGGGACGCCCTCGCCTACGTCACGGGGCCCGACGGCAAGATGGTCTCCAAGGTCCCCGAGCGGTACGTCTTCGACGCCCACACCCAGGACCCCGTCCACGCCACCGGCGAATCGGTCGACGGCGACCCGGTCCGGCGCGAGGGCATCGAGTTCAAGTTCCCCTTCCTGACCGAGAAGCGCGACTACCAGTACTTCGACGCCCAGACCCGCACCGCGGCCCCCATCCACTACAAGGGCACCCGCACCTTCCGCGGCATGGAGGTCTACTACTTCGAGCAGACCATCCCCTGGACCAAGGTCCCCATGCCCAAGACCATGCCGGTCAAGGGCATCACCCCGAAGATCCTCGCCGACTCCGGCCTCACCCGCTGGTACACGACCAAGCGCATGTTCTGGATCGAGCCGATCACCGGAGCCCCCGTCAACGGCGAGGAGATCCACAAGGAGGAACTCCGCAACGCCAAGGCCCTGATGGGGCGGGACACCCTCACCGTCTTCGCGGGACACGTGAAGATGCGCGAGGACTACCTCGAGAGCGTCGGCGCGATGGTCTCCTCCAACCGCCTCATGGTCCTCATGCTCGTCTCCTACGTCCCGTGGAGCTTCACCGTCCTCGCCCTGCTCCTCCTCGCCCTCGCCCTCTGGCTGGAGGCCCGCTCGCGCCGCCCCGAACCGGAGCCGCCCGCCGCCCCCGCCCCGACACCGGTCAGCGCTCCCCTCTGAGCCGCGCGCTGGTGTGCCGGGTCGGCACCGCCGCGGACGGATCCTCCGGCCACGGGTGCTTCGGGTAGCGCCCCCGCAGCTCCGCCCGCACCGCCCGGTAGCCGTCCCGCCAGAACGACGCCAGGTCGGCCGTCACCGCCGCCGGCCTGCCGGCGGGGGAGAGGAGGTGGACGAGCACCGGCACCCCCGCCACCCGAGGAGTCTCGGCCAGACCGAACATCTCCTGCAGCTTCACCGCCAGCACCGGCCGCTCGCCCCCGTACTCGACCCGTATCCGCGAACCGCTCGGCACCTCGATCCGCTCCGGCGCCAGCTCGTCCAGCCGGACCGCCTCGCCCGACGCCCACGGCAGCAGCCGCCGCAGCGCCTCCCCGGCGTCGATCCGCCCCAGATCCGCTCGGCGCGACGCCCGGGACAGCTCCGGCTCCAGCCACTCCCCGGCCCGGTCGACCAGCGTCCCCTCCGACACGTCCGGCCAGGGCTCCCCCAACTCCCGGTGGAGGAAGGCGAGCCGCTCGCGCAGCTCCCCGGCCTCCCGACGCCACCGCAACAGCCCGAGCCCCTCGCGCCGCAGGCCGTCGAGCAGCGCCTCCCGCACGAGAGCCGGCTCGGCCCCGGTGCCCAGGGGACGGACCGTCAGCTCGACCGCGCCCAGCCGGTCCACCGACCGCGCGACCACGTCCCCGTCCTCCCAGCGGACCTCCTCGCCGGTGCTCCGCAGATGCCCGGCCGCCCGGCACGCCATGGACTCGTCCACCACCGCCGCGAGCCGCACCCGCGCCGTGGCGTCCCGCGAGGTGCGGTCCGCCACCGCCACGGCGAGCCACGGGCTCGACCGCAGCCGGGAGCCCTCGGCCAGCCGCGCCCCGCTCCCCGACACCATCAGATAACCGTCCTGCTCCCGGGCCCTGGCCACCCGCTCCGGGAACGCCAGCGCCGTCACCAGACCGGCCACGGCGTCGTCGCCCTCCCGCTCCCCGGCGGCGACGCCCCCGCCCGCCGCCCCATCGGCCGACCGCTCCGCGACGACGGCGCCCCCGCCCACCACCTCGCCGGCCGACCGCTCCAGGCGCCGCGCCTCCGCCCTCCACCGCGCGCCGTACCCGTCGGTGCCGCGCCGGGCCGCGCGCCAGGCCGCCACCAGGTCGTCCCCGTAGTCGCGCGGCGGCTCCTCGCTCAGCAGCGCCACCACCTCCGCCGCCCGCCGCACCCCGACCTCGGGCGCACCGTCCAGGAGCGCGCGCCCCAGCCGGGGGTGCAACCCGAGCCGGGACATCCGCACCCCCCGCTCCGTGGCCCGGCCGTCACCGTCTACGGCCCCGATCGATCCGAGCACCGCGCGGGCCGCCGCCATCGCCCCGGCCGGCGGCGCGTCGAGCAGCGCGAGCCCCTCCGCCGTCGGGTCGCCCCAGCAGGCGGCCCGCAGCGCGAAGTCCGCCAGGTCGGCGATCCGGATCTCGGGCGAGGGGAACCGCGCCCTGCTGCCGTCCTCCGCCTCGGCCCAGCAGCGGTAGACCACACCGGCCGCCTCACGGCCCGAGCGCCCCGCCCGCTGGGCCGCCGCCGCGGTCGACACCGGCACCGTCGCGAGGGAACCGAGACCCCGGGCATGGTCCGTCCGGGGCTCCCGCGCGAGCCCCGAGTCCACGACGATCCGCACCCCCGGAACCGTCAGGCTCGACTCCGCCACCGACGTCGACAGCACCACCCGCCTCCGGCCGCCCGGCCCGGCACCCCGCAGCACCGCGTCCTGGACTGCGGCGGGAGCCCGCCCGTGCAACTGGAGCACCTCCGCGTCGACGCCGTCGAGCAGCCCCGCCGTCCGCGCGATCTCCCCCGTACCCGGCAGGAAACAGAGGACGTCGCCCTGGTGCCGCTCCAACGCGAGCCGGACCGTTGACGCCACGTGCCGCAGCAGGGCCGGATCCACCCAGGTGCCGTGCGCGGGCCTGATGCCGGCCGGCGGCGCGGCGAACCTCACCGCGTACCCATGGCTCTCGCCCTTGCTCCACACGATCGGCGCGGGACCGCCGCCCTCCAGGACCGTGAGCAGCTCCGCCCACGCCGCGGCGTCGCTCGTCGCGGACGCCGCGATCAGCTTCAGCTCCGGCCGCAGCGTCGCGCGGACGTCCACCAGGAAGGCCATGGCCGTGTCGGCGTCGAGATGTCGCTCGTGACACTCGTCGAGCAGCACCACGTCCACACCCGCCAGCTCCGGATCGCGCTGGAGCCGCTGGAGCAGGATGCCCGTCGTCACCACCTCGACCCGCGTCGCGGCCCCGGACCGCCGCTCACCGCGCACCGAGAAGCCGACCGCGCCGCCGACCTCCTCGCCGAGCAGCCAGGCCATCCGCCGGGCCGCCGCCCGCACCGCCATCCTCCGCGGCTCGGCCACGAGCACCCGCCGTGCCGGTCCGTCCCCTATGAGCCCCGCGAGCGCCAGCGGCACCAGCGTCGTCTTGCCGGTGCCGGGAGGAGCGGACAGCACCGCCGCGCCGCGCTCCGCGAGCGCGGCGAGCAGCTCGGGGACGGCGTGGCGGACGGGGAGACGGTCGAGTGCGTCGTTTCGGATCACGCACTCAGTCTCGTACGCGCCGCGAAAATGAAGGGCCCCGTTGTCCACAGGGCCCTTCATTAATACGACTACTGGCCTTGATGTGGCTACTGGTCGTCCCGCTCGCAGACGAAGATCGCCGTCCCCGGGATCAGGTTCCCCCGCAGCGGGGACCAGCCGCCCCATTCCTGACCGTTCCAGGCCGGCCACTCCGGTTCGACCAGGTCCACGAGCCGGAAGCCACCGGCCACCACGTCCCGCACCCGGTCCCCGACGGTCCGGTGGTGCTCCACGTACACGGCCCGGCCCTGCTCGTCCTGCTCGACGTACGGCGTGCGGTCGAAGTACGAGGCGGCGACCGAGAGGCCCTCCGGCCCCGGCTCGTCCGGGAACGCCCAGCGGATCGGGTGCGTCACCGAGAACACCCAGCGGCCGCCCGGCCGCAGCACCCGGCGCACCTCGCGGAAGACCCGCACCGGGTCGGCGACGAACGGCACCGCGCCGTACGCCGAACACGCCAGGTCGAAGGAGCCGTCCCGGAAGGGCAGCGCTCCCGCGTCCGCCTCCACCAGCGGCACCTCCCCGCCGATCCGCAGCGCGTGCTGGAGCTGCCGGTGCGAGAGGTCGAGGGCCACCGGCCGCGCCCCCTGCGCCGCCAGCCAGCGCGAGCACTGCGCCGCGCCCGCGCCGATCTCCAGGACGTCGAGGCCCTTCAGCGAGGCCGCCGGCCCCAGGAGCCCGGCCTCGGCCTCGTCGAGCCCCTCGGGGCCCCACACGAACCGGTCGTCGCCCAGGAAGGAGCCGTGCTCGCTCTGGTACTCGTCGGCGTTCCGGTCCCACCAGCCGCGGCTCGCCCGGCTGCTCTCCGCGTCCCCCGCGTCACGCCGGGTCGCCTCGGCCTCGTCGGCCTCCCCGTCGACCGCGTCTTCGTGTCCGTACTCTTGGTTCATCTCGCCCGCCGATGTAGTTTGCGCTCAGTGCAGCCGTGCGGCGGACCCCGCCATGGTGGCGCAAAAGGCATGAGTGGTGCCGGAATTGAGTGGATCTGCCTCGGGTGCGCGCTTCGCGCATTGACCCTGTCCGGCCGCCCCCGTATGCTAAAGGTTGCGCTGCGGGCCTGCGCGCCTCAGACGGAGCAGGCCGCGCTCGTACCTGTTGTATGTCCCCTCGGTTTTCGAGGTTCCCTCCCGTTCGCGGAAGGGCGCTTCATTGGCTGTCCGGCTTCTTGGTGCGATACGGGCTCTCGGCGTAGCAGTACCTACGACTTTCTGTCCGTAACCGGAGCCCTTTCCCACATGACGAGCAGCACCGAGACCACCGCCACCACCCCGCAGGTTGCGGTCAACGACATCGGTAACGAGGAAGCCTTCCTCGCCGCGATCGACGAGACGATCAAGTACTTCAACGACGGCGACATCGTCGACGGCGTCATCGTGAAGGTCGACCGGGACGAGGTCCTGCTCGACATCGGTTACAAGACCGAAGGTGTCATCCCGAGCCGCGAGCTCTCGATCAAGCACGACGTCGACCCGAACGAGGTCGTCAAGGTCGGCGACGAGATCGAGGCCCTTGTTCTCCAGAAGGAGGACAAGGAAGGCCGCCTGATCCTCTCGAAGAAGCGTGCCCAGTACGAGCGCGCCTGGGGCACCATCGAGAAGATCAAGGAAGAGGACGGCATCGTCACCGGTACCGTCATCGAGGTCGTCAAGGGTGGTCTCATCCTCGACATCGGCCTCCGCGGCTTCCTCCCGGCCTCCCTGGTCGAGATGCGTCGTGTCCGCGACCTCCAGCCCTACGTGGGCAAGGAGCTCGAGGCGAAGATCATCGAGCTGGACAAGAACCGCAACAACGTGGTCCTGTCCCGCCGCGCCTGGCTGGAGCAGACCCAGTCCGAGGTTCGCCAGACCTTCCTCACGACCCTCCAGAAGGGTCAGGTCCGCTCCGGCGTCGTGTCCTCGATCGTCAACTTCGGTGCCTTCGTGGACCTGGGTGGCGTCGACGGCCTCGTCCACGTCTCCGAGCTGTCCTGGAAGCACATCGACCACCCGTCCGAGGTCGTCGAGGTCGGCCAGGAGGTCACCGTCGAGGTTCTCGACGTGGACATGGACCGCGAGCGCGTCTCCCTGTCGCTGAAGGCGACGCAGGAGGACCCGTGGCAGCAGTTCGCCCGGACCCACCAGATCGGCCAGGTCGTCCCGGGTAAGGTCACCAAGCTGGTTCCGTTCGGTGCGTTCGTCCGCGTGGACGAGGGCATCGAGGGCCTGGTCCACATCTCCGAGCTGGCCGAGCGCCACGTGGAGATCCCGGAGCAGGTCGTCCAGGTCAACGACGAGATCTTCGTCAAGGTCATCGACATCGACCTCGAGCGTCGTCGCATCAGCCTCTCGCTGAAGCAGGCCAACGAGTCCTTCGGTGCCGACCCGGCCTCGGTCGAGTTCGACCCGACCCTGTACGGCATGGCCGCGTCCTACGACGACCAGGGCAACTACATCTACCCCGAGGGCTTCGACCCCGAGACCAACGACTGGCTCGAGGGCTACGAGGCTCAGCGCGAGGCCTGGGAGACCCAGTACGCCGAGGCGCAGGCTCGCTTCGAGCAGCACCAGGCTCAGGTCATCAAGTCCCGCGAGGCCGACGAGGCCGCCGCTGCCGAGGGCGCTGCCGCCCCGGCCGCCGGCAACGCCGGTGCGGGCATCTCGGGCGGTTCGTACTCCTCGGAGTCGGACGACAACTCCGGCGCCCTGGCGTCGGACGAGGCGCTCGCCGCCCTGCGCGAGAAGCTGGCCGGCGGCCAGAGCTGAACAGGCTCTCCGCTGAGCGCTAGCCGCTAGCGAATCCGAGGCCCGTTCCCCTTCGGGGGAGCGGGCCTCGGTCGTTTCCCCGAGCAGCCCGACCCCACCGCTCCCGCCCGGCCGCCGCCGGCGCCGCCGAGTTCCTCCGCCGGAAGATCGCCGCACCGGGAATTGCCGTGCCGCACACGGCGTTTCCAAAGAGAACACGAGGAGGAGCGGTAATCGTGCTTGATCCCCAGGATTTGTACGAATGGGACCCGAAGGGCGTGGCCGTCGTCGACCTGGCCCTGGCGCAGGAGTCGGCCGGACTGGTCATGCTGTACCACTTCGACGGCTACATCGACGCGGGCGAGACCGGTGAGCAGATCGTCGACCGGTTGCTCGACACCCTCCCGCACCAGCTGGTGGCCCGCTTCGACCACGACCGGCTCGTGGACTACCGGGCCCGCCGCCCCCTGCTGACCTTCCGGCGCGACCGCTGGACCGCGTACGAGACGCCGTCCATCGAGGTCCGCCTCGTACAGGACGCCACCGGCGCGCCCTTCCTCGTCCTCTCCGGCCCGGAGCCGGACGTGGAATGGGAGCGCTTCGCCGTCGCCGTCCGGCAGATCGTCGAGCGCCTCGGGGTGCGCCTCTCCGTCAACTTCCACGGCATCCCCATGGGCGTCCCGCACACCCGCCCCGTCGGCCTCACCCCGCACGGCAGCCGCACCGACCTCATGCCGGGCCACCGCAGCCCCTTCGACGAGGCCCAGGTCCCCGGCAGCGCCGAGTCCCTCGTCGAGTACCGGCTCACCGAAGCCGGCCACGACACCCTCGGCGTCGCCGCCCACGTCCCGCACTACGTGGCCCGGTCCCCGTACCCGGACGCGGCCCTGACCGTCCTGGAGGCCGTCACCGCCGCCACCGGCCTCGTCCTCCCGGGCGTCGCCCACTCCCTGCGGACCGAGGCCCGCCGCACCCAGACCGAGATCGACCGCCAGATCGGCGAGGGCGACGAGGAGCTGGTCGCGCTCGTCCAGGGCCTCGAGCACCAGTACGACGCGGCGGCCGGTGCCGAGACGCGCGGCAGCCTCGTCGCCGAGCCGGTCGACCTGCCCTCGGCCGACGAGCTGGGCCGCGAGTTCGAGCGCTTCCTCGCGGAGCGGGAGGGCGACTCCTGACCCCGTCGGGGCAGGCCCTAAGCTGCCGCTCATGCTGAAGGTGGGCCTGACCGGCGGGATCGGCGCCGGCAAGAGCGAAGTGTCGCGGCTGCTCGTCTCGTACGGAGCCGTACTGATCGACGCGGACCGGATCGCGCGCGAGGTCGTCGAGCCCGGAACCCCGGGGCTCGCGGCCGTCGTCGCGGCCTTCGGGGACGGCGTCCTCACCGAGGAGGGGACGCTGGACCGGCCCAAGCTCGGCTCCATCGTGTTCTCCGACGCGGACCGCCTCGCCACCCTCAACGCCATCGTCCACCCCCTGGTCGGGGCCCGGTCGGCGGAGCTGGAGAGCCGCGCCGGCGCCGGGGACGTCGTCGTCCACGACGTGCCGCTGCTCACCGAGAACGGACTCGCGCCGCTGTACGACCTGGTCGTGGTCGTGGACGCCTCCCCGGAGACCCAGCTCGACCGGCTGGTGCGGCTCCGCGGCATGGCCGGGGCCGAGGCCGAGGCCCGGATGGCGGCCCAGGCCACGCGCGCGCAGCGACTGGCCGTCGCGGACCTCGTGATCGACAACGACGGACCGCTCGACGCGCTCGAACCTCAGGTGCGGAAGGTCTGGGACGAGCTGGAGCGCCGCGCGAAGGCCACCGAAGACTAGGGCCTCGTCCTGTCGGGCAGGCCCGGAGCCTTTCGGATCCGGTCCCGCGAGCCCGGCGTGATCCGAGGGGCAGGCCTCTGGGGGCGTCTTCCGGTGGAATGCGGCCGCGGGGTCCGGTGTTCAACCACCGGATCGAGGGGAAGGATTCCATCGTGGCCGACAGGAACCCGGAAACGCACGTCATCGACTTCCGCGCCGCCGAGCACCTGCTGGCCGCGCGGGACCCTCGTGGGGCCGTGAAGCTGCTGGACTCGGTCATCGCCGCCCACCCCGAGAACACGGCCGCGCGCCTGCTGCGCGCCCGGGCGTTCTTCGCCGCCGCACAGCTCCGGCCCGCGCAGCTGGAGTTCGAGCTGGTCCTGGAGCGGGAGCCGGACAACGCCTTCGCCCACTTCGCGCTGGCCCGCACCTTCGAGCGCTCCGGGCAGACCGCCCAGGCCACGCGGCACTTCCGCCTCGCCGCCGCGCTCGACCCGAAGCCGGAGTACCTCCAGGCGGCGGGCTTCGACACGCGGAACTGAGACGGGCTGGCGGAACCGAGACGGGCGGGACGTCAGCGTCCCGTGCGGCCGTGATCGGGTTCGTACGGCGGGATGCCTCGGCCCGGCTGCCAGTGAGCGCCCTGGTGGAGGCGGTGCAGCACCACCGCCAGATCGACCGTGACGACCAGGAACAGCACTCCGCAGGCCGCCGCCCAGCCGGGGCGGCCCACCAGGGAGAACACGGTCGTGCCGAACGCCGCCCAGAGCAGTCCCCACACGCTCAGCCAGAACCGCAGGCGCAGGGCGCTGCGCGCGGTGGCCGGCTCGTTCCCCGATCGCATGACGGTCGCATCTCCCCTCGGAGTCCCGAGGCCACTTCCAGCATGTACCCCGGGCGGGGGAAAGGGAACGCCGGCCGGGCGGTCCGCGCCGGCTAGTGGATGACGCGGTAGCTGCGCCAGGGCAGGGTGTCGGGGACGATCCTGTTCCCGGTCCTGCTGGGCACGTAGGTGGAGACCTTCCCCCGGCAGTCACGGGTCGGGTACATCACGATGTCGACCAGGGTGTTGTTCTCGATCTTGGTGATGCCCGACGGCGCGAGACGGTGGCAGCCCTTCACCGACGGGCTGGTCACGGTCACCACCAGGTCGCGCTCCGTCTCGTACTTGATCGTGCCCACGGCGCTGCGGCCGAGACCCGAGCAGCCGGCGACGGCGAGAGTGAGCAGCACGGCCCCGGTGGCGGTCGTGAGACGCCGGCGAACGGACATGGCGGATCCTCTTCTGTCGTGTCGTGCGGACGTCTTCTGGCGTGTCGTGCGGACGTCGCGTCCTCGGACGTCCAGGCCACGATGACGCCTGCGCGGCCCGCTGTCATCCGCTGTTGGGCCACCCGGGGGAACCCACCCCGCGGCCGTTGTCAGACCCCACCCGTAAGGTCGGAGATCCAGTCGGAACCCCGCTCCGGGGCTCCGGCGGCCGAACGACGTCACACCCGGGAGGGGAGCGCAGCCGTGGCACACACCTGGATGACCAGCGCCGCCGTCTTCCTGCCCGCCGCCCTTCCCCGTGACGGCCGGGTCGCCTTCTGGGCCCCCGACGGCGGCGTGCCGCCGGACCCGGCGGTGAGCGGGGCGGAGCGGGTCGAGCTGACCGTGGCCCGGCGGCACGGCAGCGGTGCCCGGGGCCGCTCCGTGCCCGCCGTGACCCTGCCCGTCGAGGCCGCGCTGCCGCATCTCGTCGCGGCCCGCCACCACCCGGCCGCGCACCCCGCCACCGCCGGCTGGGGCGCCGCCGCCCTGCACGCCCTGCACCTGGCCGCGCGCGGGCGGCTGCTGCCCGGACTGACCGCCGACGACCTGGACGCCTGGCGGGCCGGACCGCTGGACGCCGAGGACATCGCCCATCTGCGGGCCGTCGCCGCCGCCCTGCCGTACGAGGGGTACGCCGTGCCGGTGCCGGGGCGCGGTCCGCTGCGGCTGCCCGAGCCCGAGGCCCTCGTGCGCGCCTTCCTCGACGCGGTCGCCGACATCCTGCCCCGGACCCCGGCCGCCGCCCACGCGGTCGGCGCGCCGTTCGCGGCGCGAGCCCCGCAGCATCTGCCCCGCGCGCGTGCCTGGGCGGCCGAGGCGGCGGCCGGGATGGACGCCGGGGTGCGGGTCTCGCTCCGCCTCGACCTGTCGCCGTACGAACTCTTCGACGCGGCGGACACCACGGACGCCGCCGGCCCGGGCGGCGAAGGAGACGGCGGGGAGCGCCACGCCGCCGCCGCGCTCCTCCAGATCCACAGCCTCGCCGACCCCACCCTCGTCATCGACGCCGCGGACCTGTGGGCGGGGGACGGCGAGCACTTCGGGCCCCGCGCCCGGATCGACGCCGTCCTCGCCCTGCGCCGGGCCGCCCGAGTCTGGCCCCCGCTCTCCCGTCTCCTGGAGCGGGACGTGCCCGACGTCCTCGCCGTCACAGAGGACGAGCTGTACGAACTGCTCGGCCCGGCCGCCGCCCGCCTCGCCGACGCCGGGGTCGCCCTCCACTGGCCCCGGGAACTCGCCCGCTCGCTCAGCGCCTCCGCCGTCGTCCGCCCCGCGCACACCGCGCCCGGCTCCGCCACCGACGGCACCTCCTTCTTCGACAGCGAGGAGCTCCTGCGGTTCGACTGGCAGCTGGCGCTCGACGGCGATCCGCTCACCGAGCGCGAGATGGACCTCCTGGCCGAGGCCCACCGGCCCATCGTGCGCCTCCGCGACCAGTGGGTCGTCGTCGACCCCGCCCTCGTCCGCAAGGCCCGCAAGCGGGAACTCGGCCTGCTCGAACCGGTCGACGCCCTCGCCGCCGCGCTCACCGGCACCGCCGAGGTCGACGGCGAGTCCGTCCCCGCCGTCCCCGTCGGAGCCCTCGCCGCGCTCCGCGACCGGCTCCTGGCCGGCCCCGAGGACGTGCAGGCACCCCCCGGCCTCACCGCCACCCTGCGCGACTACCAGCTCCGCGGCCTCGCCTGGCTGGACCTGATGACCTCCCTCGGCCTCGGCGGCTGTCTCGCCGACGACATGGGGCTCGGCAAGACCGTCACCCTCATCGCCCTCCACCTGCGCCGCGCCCGCCGCGCCCCCACCCTCGTCGTCTGCCCGGCCTCCCTCCTCGGCAACTGGCAGCGGGAGGTGCGGAAGTTCGCCCCCGACGTGCCCGTCCGGCGCTTCCACGGCACGGACCGGGACCTCGACGGCACCGAGGGCGGCTTCGTCCTCACCACCTACGGCACCCTGCGCACCAGCGCCGCCCGGCTCGCCGCGCGGGAGTGGGGGATGGTCGTCGCCGACGAGGCGCAGCACGTCAAGAACCCCTTCTCCGCGACCGCCAAGGCGCTCCGCGAGATCCCCGCCCCCGCCAGGGTCGCCCTCACCGGCACCCCCGTGGAGAACAACCTCTCCGAACTCTGGGCGCTCCTCGACTGGACCACCCCCGGTCTCCTCGGCCCGCTCAAGGCCTTCCGCTCCCGCCACGCCCGGGCCGTGGAGAACCACGAGGAGATCGAGCACGAGGAGGCCGTCGAGCGGCTCGCCCGGCTCGTGCGCCCCTTCCTGCTGCGCCGCCGCAAGTCCGACCCCGGGATCGTCCCCGAACTCCCGCCGAAGACGGAGTCCGACCATCCCGTCGCCCTCACCCGTGAACAGGCCTCGCTGTACGAGGCGGTCGTCCGCGAGACCATGGCCCGCATCGAGGGCGCCGAGGGCATGGCCCGCCGGGGCCTCGTCATGAGCCTGCTGACCTCCCTCAAGCAGATCTGCAACCATCCCGCGCAGTACCTCAAGGAACAGGCCCCGCGCGGCAGCGGCACCGCGCGGCTCGCCGGTCGCTCCGGGAAGCTCGCCCTGCTCGACGAGCTCCTCGACACGATCCTCGCGGAGGACGGGTCCGTGCTCGTCTTCACCCAGTACGTGTCGATGGCGCGGCTCCTCGCCGACCACCTGGCCGCGCGGGGCGTCCCCGCCCAACTCCTGCACGGCGGCACGCCGGTGGCCGAGCGGGAGCGGATGGTCGACCGCTTCCAGGCCGGCGAGGTCCCCGTCTTCCTGCTCTCCCTGAAGGCCGCGGGCACCGGCCTCAACCTCACCCGGGCCGGCCACGTCGTCCACTACGACCGCTGGTGGAACCCGGCCGTCGAGGAGCAGGCCACCGACCGGGCCTACCGCATCGGGCAGACCCAGCCGGTGCAGGTCCACCGGCTCGTCGCCGAGGGCACCGTCGAGGACCGCATCGCCGAGATGCTCCGCGCCAAACGGGCCCTGGCCGACGCCGTCCTCGGCTCCGGCGAGGCCGCCCTCACCGAACTCACCGACCGGGAGCTCGCCGACCTGGTGTCCCTGAGGAGGCCCTCGTGAACCACGCAAGGGGCGCCCGGGGCGCCGCCCCCCGGCACGACGACCGCCGTCGCAGCTTCCCGCAGGTCGCGCCGCGCTCGGCCCCCGACGGCCGGTTCGCCGCCACCTGGTGGGGGAACGCCTGGGTGGCCGCCCTGGAGGACACCGCCCTCGACGCGGCCCGTCTCGCAAGGGGCAAGGCGTACGCGGGGCGCGGCCACGTCGACGCGATCACGGTCACCCCCGGCCGGGTCGTCGCCTACGTCCACGGCAGCCGGCCCCGCCCGTACCGCACCGAGATCAGGATGCGGACCCTCGGCGACGACGGCTGGGAACGGTTCCTCGACGAGGCCACCGCCCGCCCCGACCACATCGCCGCCCTCCTCGACAAGGACGTGCCGCACGCCCTGGAGGCGGTCACCGGACTGCTGCCCGCGCCGGGCGACCTCGTCCCCGACTGCTCCTGCCCGGACGACGGTTACCCCTGCAAGCACGCCGCCGCCCTCTGCTACCAGGCCGCCCGTCTCCTCGACGAGGACCCGTTCGTCCTCTTCCTGATGCGCGGCCGCGGGGAGCAGGAGCTCCTCGCCGAACTCACCCGCCGCAACGCCGCCCGGGGTGCCGCCGAGACGGGCGCCGCCGCCCCGCCGATGCCCACGGTCCCCGCCCGTATCGCGCTCGCAGCGGCCACCGGGGCAGGACTCCCGCCGCTGCCGCCCGAGCTGCCGGTCCCGGACCGGCCCGGCCGCCCGGCCGTCTTCCCGCCGGACCCGGACGCCCCCGATCCGCTCGCCCTCGACCTCCTCGCCACCGAGGCCGCCGCCCGCGCCCACGCCTTCCTCGCCACCGGCCACGACCCGGTCGCCGCGCTCACGCCCTGGCAGGACGCGGTCCGGCTGGCCGCCGCGCACCCCGGCTCCGGACTCACCGCCTCGTCGCGCGCGCTCTACCGAGACCTGGCGGGCGCCCTCGACCGCACCCCCACGGAACTCGCCCGCGCCGTCGCCGCCTGGCGCCAGGGCGGCGCGGCGGGCCTCGCCGTCCTCGAAGAGCCCTGGGATCCGCCGGCCGGCCCGTTCGACCGGGCCAGACCCGCGCTGCTCGCCGCCGACTTCCCCGCCTTCCGCCCCTGGCGCAACCGGCTCTCCGGCGAGTCCCTCCAGCTCCGGCTCGGCCGCGACGGCCTCTGGTACGGATACGAGTCGGACGCCGGCCGCGAGGACTGGTGGCCGCGCGGCGCCCCCGACCCGGACCCGGTGGGCGCCCTCACCGAGCTCCTGGGGCGTTGACGGGCGTTGACGGGCGTTGACGGGCGTCGAGGGGTGTCGACGGGTGTCGGCAGACGTCGACGGATATTGACCAGACACTCGAACGGAATCCCACTCGATGGAGTGAAACCCGTCAATGTCCGGATCCGGCACGCACGTTTGTCGCGTTGATTCCGGTACGGGCACTTGCCCGTGCACACCTCCGGAAGGCAGGAAGCCATGAGGCAGATTCGCCGAAGTGGTCTGGCCACACTGTTGGTCACGGGCGGAGCGCTCGCCCTCTCGGCGGGCGCCGCGCACGCCGAGGCCGGCGCCGAGGGCGCCGCGGTCGGCTCGCCGGGAGTCGGCTCCGGCAACACGGTCCAGCTGCCGGTGCACGTGCCGGTCAACGTCTGCGGCAACACGGTCAACGTCGTCGGACTGCTCAACCCGGCCTTCGGCAACAGCTGTGCCAACCGCTCCGCCGAGCGCGAGACCGGAGGCTACGGGGACGAGAAGGGCGGCGGCTCCCACAAGGACATGCCCGCCACCCCGCGCGGCGGCGAGCAGGCCGGCGGCTCCCAGACCGGCTCCCACGGCGGCGGCTCCTCCAACGGCGGCGGGTCCACCGCCGAGACCCACGCCCAGGGATCCCCCGGCGTGCTCTCCGGCAACGGCATCCAGCTGCCCGTCGACCTGCCCGTCAACGTCAGCGGCAACTCGGTCAACGTCGTCGGACTGCTCAACCCGGCCATCGGCAACACCGCGGTGAACGGCCCGGCCAAGCCCCAGCAGCCGATCGAGACGCCGACGCCGCGCCCGCAGACCCCCGTGCGGAACGTGCCGGGGCCGCGGGCCGAGACCGTGCCCCCCGCCCCGGCCCCCGTGCCGCAGGGCGAGACGAGCACGGCCTCGCTGGCCGCCACGGGTTCGGACGCCATGGGCTACGCCGGTTCCGTGAGCGCCGCGCTGCTCCTCGGCGGCGCCCTGCTGTACCGCCGTGGACGCCACGTCGGCGACCAGGCCTGAGGATCGGTTCCCCGCGGCCCGGCCGACGCGGGCTGACGCCCGAGCCGTCAGCCGCGTTCCCGGCCGCTCGTGGTGCCGCCGCCCTGGCGCCAGGTCCGGAGCACCGCCTCGATGGCGGGCGCGACCCTCGTCCGGGCCTGGTGCCGGGGAACCCCCTGCATCAGCAGGGAGTCGTACGGCGTATCGACATGCCGTACGGAGGCTCGTACCGCGGCGGTGACCGCGCCGCGGTCGAGCGAGCGGCCCGCGGCCGTGCGCCCCACCCGTCCGCTGCCCTTCGCCGAGGCGTGGACGGCGATCTCCGTGGCCCGGTCCGCCGGGCAGGACGGGAAGAGCCGCAGGATCTCGGCCAGGAGCGCCGTGGTGATCTCGGCGTCGGCGGCCGCGCGCCGCACCGCGTCCCGGGCCCGCCGCGCGGCCCGCGCCTCGGCGTCCACCAGGCAGGCCCGTTCCGCCTCCGCGAGCGCGGCCTCCTCGACGAGCAGGCCCTGACGCTCGTACCGCGTACGGCGCCGGTTGTGCCGTACGACCACGGCCCAGAGCGTGCTGGCCTCCCGGGCGCGGCGCGTGAGCGCCGTGTCGCCCCGGCGCAGGAAGACCAGATGGCCGAGGTCGGCGCAGTCCAGACAGACCGGCGCGTTGTACTCGACGATCATCCGGTCCAGCGGCCCCCGGTGGCATTCCGAGCAGCGCCGGCGCCGGAGCGGCTCGACGACGACGGGCGCGACGAGGTCCACGGCCGGTCCCGCTCAGCGGACGCCGGGCGCGGCGGCGGCGACGAACAGGGCGAGCGCCTCCTTGGCCTGCTCGGAGCGGCGGGCGCGGTCCGCCTCGTCGACCGCCTCGTGCATGCAGTGGGACTCCACGAAGGCCGCCTCGGCGAGTCGCCGGGTCTCCGGGTCGTCGCAGACCAACTGGACACGGAAGAGGGCCTGTCGGGCAGCGGTGCGCTGCCGGTAGGAGGCGTGACGGGACTCCTCCGCCTCCTCCGAGCCGGGATGCGCGAGGGCCCGGAACCAGCGGTCGTTCTGGCTGTGCCGGTAGTCGACGACCGCGCCCGCGAAGGCGCTGTAGGTCTCGATCCGCTCCTGCCGGAGCTGCTCGGTGCGGGCGAGCGCGGCCGTGCGCTCGGTGGCCCGCGCCTGGAACCAGTGCGTGAAGACCACGCCCAGCAGGGTTCCCGCCACGGCTATCAGCGCCGCATCCATGACCGGCCGCCCTCCCCGTACTCCTCGGCCTTCAGACCCGTAGATCATGACAGCACAAGGGGTCCGACGTCACTGCCGGTAGCCGCTCAGGAATCGGCCGATGCGGCTGACGGCGGCGTCGAGGTCGTCGACGTACGGCAGGGTCAGGATGCGGAAGTGGTCCGGACGCGGCCAGTTGAAGCCGGTGCCCTGCACGACCTGGATCTTCTCCCGCAGCAGCAGGTCGAGGACGAACCTCTCGTCGTCGTGGATCTTGTGCACGGCGGGGTCGAGGCGGGGGAAGGCGTACAGCGCGCCCTTCGGCTTCACGCAGGAGACGCCAGGGATCTCGTTGAGCTTCTCCCAGGCCCGGTCGCGCTGTTCGCGCAGTCGGCCGCCCGGGGCGCACAGCTCGTGGATCGACTGCCGGCCGCCGAGCGCGGCCTGGATGGCGTACTGGGCGGGGGCGTTGGGGCAGAGTCGCATGGAGGCCAGCATCGTGAGGCCCTCCAGGTAGTTCCTGGCGTGCTGCTTCGGACCGGTGACGACCAGCCAGCCGGAGCGGAAGCCCGCGACCCGGTAGGTCTTGGAGAGGCCGCCGAAGGTGAGGACGACCAGGTCGGGGGCGAGGGAGGCGATCGGGTGGTGGACGGCCTCGTCGTAGACGATCTGGTCGTAGATCTCGTCGGCGAGGACCATGAGGTTGTGGCGGCGGGCGAGGTCGAGGATGCCGTCGAGGACCTCCTTCGGATAGACCGCGCCGGTGGGGTTGTTGGGGTTGATGACGACGACGGCCCGGGTCCGGTCGGTGATCTTCGACGCCATGTCGTCGAGGTCCGGGTACCAGTCGGCCGACTCGTCGCAGAGGTAGTGCACGGGCTTGCCGCCCGCGAGGGTCGTGACGGCCGTCCACAGGGGGTAGTCGGGGGCCGGGATCAGGACCTCGTCGCCGTCCTCCAGGAGGGCCTGGGTGGCCATCGAGATGAGTTCGGAGACGCCGTTGCCGAGGTAGACGTCGTCGACGTCGACCTCGGTCAGGCCCATCGACTGACAGCGCTGGGCGACGGCGCGGCGGGCGGACAGGATGCCGCGGGAGTCGGTGTAGCCATGGGCCTTGGGGAGCATCCGGATCATGTCCTGGACGATCTCCTCGGGCGCCTCGAAGCCGAAGAGCGCGGGGTTTCCGGTGTTGAGGCGCAGGACGCTGTGGCCTGCCTCCTCCAGGGCGTTGGCCTGCTCGATGACCGGGCCGCGGATCTCGTAGCAGACCTCGCTCAGCTTGCTCGACTGCCGGAACTCCATGCGCCGACCTCCCCAGAAGTGTTGTTGCTTGGTTTTACCAAGTTCGAGCTTGGAAAGTCCAACAACATGTCTAGACTGCGTCGCATGCCACGTCAGCCACGCCGCCGCAGCTACGACCAGCACTGCGCCGCCGCGCGCGCCCTCGACCTCGTCGGCGACCGCTGGACCCTGCTCGTCGTCCGCGAACTCCTCGCCGGGCCGCGCCGCTACACCGACCTCCACGCCGACCTGCCCGGCGTCAGCACCGACATGCTCGCCGGCCGCCTCAAGGACATGGAGGGCGCCGAACTCGTCACCCGGCGCCGACTGCCCCCGCCCGCCTCGGCATACGTGTACGAACTCACCCCGCGCGGACGTGACCTGCTGCCCGTCCTGCGCGCCCTCGCCGCCTGGGGCGCGCCCGAACTCGGCGAGCCGCGCCCCACCGACGCCGTCCGCGCCCACTGGTACGCCATCCCGCTCCTCGGCACGCTGGCGGAACTCGGCGCGGGGGTCGTCCAAGTGGCCCTCGACGAAGGAGAGTTCCACGTACGCATCGGGGCCGACGGGAGCGCGGCCTACGGGGACGGACGGGTGGACGCCCCCGACGCCCGGCTGCGGACCGACACGACGACCTGCAGGGCCCTCGCCGCGGGGGAGCTGACGCTCGGCGAGGCGGTGGAGTCGGGCCGCGCGGTGCTCGAACGGTCGGCGCCGGTGGCCGCGCAGGTCTGAGGTCAGGCCCGCGCGGCGAAGGGGCGGTTCACGACTGCGCGGCCAGCGCCTTCGCCAGGCGGTCGCGGGCCGCGGTCTGTGCCGCGATGCGCGCGTCGATCACGGCGAGGCGCTCGCGGGCGATCTCCAGGGCGCGGGCGGACGGCGGAACCGCGGAGACGTCCCCGTCCAGACAGGTGCGGAAGGCGGAGACGTCGTCCAGCGTGAACCCCGCGTCCAGCAGGTACCGGATGTTCGACACCCGCGTGACGGCGGTCTCCTCGTACACCCGGTACCCGTTGGCCGCGCGGACCGACGCGATCAGCCCCGCCTGCTCGTAGTGCCGCAGCGCACGGGCCGACACCCCGGTCCGCCGGGCCAGTTCACCGATGCGCAAGGACGTCACCTCCTCGCGCAGTCGTATCACGAGACCAGCGCGCCCCCGTCGACGGGCAGCACGGTGCCGGTCAGGAAGGCGGCGTCCGGGGCGGCGAGCGCCGTGATCGCCCAGGCGACCTCCTCCGGCCGCCCGACCCGCCCCAGCGGGGTGTGCGCCAGCTGCCAGGCCCGCACCGCCTCCCGCCGCTCGGGAGTGAGGCCCATGTGGTCCGCGATCGGGGTCTCGATCGCACCGGGCGCGACCGCCACGACCCGCACGCCGGCCGGCGCGAGCTCCACCGCCCAACAGCGGGTCAGGGTCTCCAGGGCGCTCTTGGTCGCCGGATAGACGGAGTTGCCGGGCCAACCGCGCTGGCCGATCGTCGTCGTCACGTTCACCACGACGCCCCGGGACTCCCGGAGCGCGGGGACGGCCGCCTGGGTGAGCAGGACCGGCGCGACGAGGTTCGTCTCCAGGAGCGGGGCGATCACGGAGCGGTCGAGGGTCCCGAGCGGGCCGCCGGCGGAGATCCCGGCGTTGTTGACGAGGACGTCGAGCCGGCCGTGGTCCGTCAGCGCGGCGCGGACGATCTCCTCGGCCGCGCCCTTCGCCGTGACGTCGGCGGCGAACGGGAGGATGCCCGGGTGACCCTCGGCGGTCTCCCGCAGCGGCTCCTCCCGGCGGCCGACGGCGACGACCGTCGCCCCCTGCGCGGCGAACGAGCGCGCGGTGGCCCGGCCGATGCCGGTGCCCGCGCCGGTGACGACGACGACCCTGGTGGGTGTGGTGGTGTCCATGGACCCGATGGTCGGACCCTGCCGCCAGTGGCAGGGTCAAGCCCGGATCAGCGCTCGGGGCAGAGGAACTCCAGCCGGTTCTCGTGGCAGTCGGCGACGTAGAAGCGGCGGTGGCCCGGGAAGTTGTCGTCCCACGTCACCTCGACACCCAGGCCGGTCAGCCGCTCGGCCAGCCCGTCGAGGTCGGCGACCAGGATGCCAGGATGCCCCTTGCGGGCCGGCCGGAAGTCCTCCTCGACGCCCAGATGGATCTCCAGCGCGTCCGAACGCACCCACAGGCCGCCGCGCGCCGCGAGGACCGGCGGCTTCCGGATCTCGGTCATGCCCAGCACGTCCACGTAGAATCGGCGGCACACCTCCTCCTCGCCCGGCGGCAGGGAGAGCTGCACATGGTGCAGCCCGAGGCCGAAGGGCGTCGTCGTCTCCGTGGTCTCGTAGGGCAGTGCTTCCTGACGCAGGCTCATGGGAAAACGAGTCCTCTCCTCCGTGGGTGCCGTGCGGTCACGCGGCCAGGCCACCGTAATGCCGGGGGTGTCGGCCGTTACGCGTCAGGGGGGAGCGACGGGCAGGATGAGCGGGATGCGATACGAGGCGATCACCTGGGACCGGCTGGCGGAGGCACTCGCCGGCCACCTCGACACGTCCGCCGCCGCGGCGGGCGACGCCTGGCTCAAGGTGGGCGTCGACGGGCCGCCCGCCGCGCCCGGGGGCGAGCTCGCCGAGCTCCTCGCCGAGGCGCTGCGCACGCGCGGGCGGGCGGTCCACGTCGTGGGGACCGGCGGCTTCCTGCGGCCCGCGTCCCTGCGGTACGAGTACGGCAAGCAGGACCCCGACGCGTACTACAGCGGGTGGACCGACACCGGGGCCCTGTGGCGGGAGGTCTTCGGCCCGCTGGAGCCCGGCGGCAGCGGGCGCGTGCTGCCGGACCTGTGGGACCCGGCCACGGACCGCGCGACCCGCAGCCCGTACGTCACGCTGCCCCCGCGCGGGGTGCTCGTGCTGCACGGACCCTTCCTGCTCGGCCACTGGTTCCCCTTCGACCTCACCGTGCACCTGCGCCTCTCGCCCGCCGCCCTCGCCCGGCGCACGGAGGAGTCCTGGACCCTGCCCGCCTTCGCCCGGTACGAGACGGAGGTCGGCCCCGCCGAGGCGGCGGACGCCGTCGTACGGGCCGACGACCCGCGCCACCCGGCCTGGACGGGGCTGCGGCCGTAGCGCCCGGCTCCAGGGCCGAGTCCGGTCCCGGCCGCCCGACCTTCAGACCGCCTGACCTCCCGGCCGTCCGGCTCCAGGCCCAAGTCCGGGCCTCGGTCGCCCGGCCGTCCGGCTCCAGGGCTCCGTCCGGCTTCCGGGCCGTCCGCTCGGGCCCTCGGCGACGTCCCGGCGTCACCGAAAGCCCGGGCCCTCCGGCGGTCTGCCGCCGATCGTGGTGACCGCCTCCGCGCCCGCGCGGCAGCCCGCCTCAGCCGCCCGCACCGGATCCGCACCCATGAGCCGCGCGGCCAGGAACGCCCCGGTGAACGCGTCGCCCGCGCCCGTCGAGTCCACCGGCCGCACCGGCGGCGCCGTCACCCGCGCGATGACCGTGCCGCCCTCGGCGACCAGCGCGCCCGCCGCCCCGAGGGTGACCACGACCAGCGGGAAACGCCGGCTCAACTCCGCTGCCGCCGCCTCCGGTTCGCCGCACCCGGTGAGCGACCGGGCCTCGTCCGCGTTGGGCAGCAGTGTCCCGGCGCCCTCCGCCGCCGTGAGGAACCGGTCCGCCCCCAGCTCCGCCAGGAACCCCGCCGAGGCCGGGTCCACGCTCACCGGGACCCCCGCCTCCCGGGCGTCCCGCAGCGCCCGGCGGGCCGTCTCGCGGCTCGGCGCGGCGAAGAACAGGTACCCCGAGAGGTGCAGCCGGGCCACGCCGTCGAGCAGCCTCGCGGACCAGTCGGCGGAGGAGAGGCGCAGCGCGGCACCGCTGTCCGTCAGGAAGGTGCGCTCCGACGAGCCGTCCACCAGCGCGATCACGGTGGCCGTCGCCGCGTCCGCGTCGGGGACGAGCAGGGGACGCACGCCCGCCCGGCGCAGCGCCCGCTCGTGCCAGTCGGCCGCGTCCGTCCCCACCCGGCCGAGCAGCCGCACCTCGTCCCACCCCGAACGCACCGCCCAGCAGGCGGCGTTGGCCCCGGCGCCGCCCGGCAGGGTTCGGATCTCCGCCGCCGTGTCCGTGGCGGGAGCGAGCGGGGTCCGGTGCCGCGCGACGACGTCCGTGACCACGTCCCCGACGACCAGCAGCGCGCCTCCGGCCCGGGTCACCGGCCGTCTGCGCCGGCCGCCGACGGGTGGTGCGTCCCGGTGTCACGGGCGCCCGGGCCGGGAGCCGCCGCACCGCCGGAACCCGCACCCGTCCCCGTACCCGTGGCACGGCCCGGCCCCGCCCCCGCCGCGTACGCCCCCGCGATGCTCGCGGCGAGCCGCACATTGCCGCGTACCGCCGCGAGGTTGGCCTCCAGAGACGCTCCTTCCGTGTGCACCATCAGGTATTCGAGGAGGAACGGCGTCACCGCCTGCCCGGTGATCCCCTTCTCCTTCGCCGCCGCCAAGCCCCGCGCGAGCACCCGGTCGTGCAGCGCGGGATCCAACTGCTCGCCCGGCGGCACCGGGTTGGCCACCACGAGCGCGGCCCGCGGGCCGCCGAGCCCGTCCTGCGCCCGTATCACCCCCGCCACCTCCTCCGGGGTGCGCAGGGTCCAGTCGACGGGCTCGCCCGAGGAGGAGAGGTAGAAGCCGGGGAAGCGGTCCGTGCCGTAGCCGACGACCGTCACCCCCAGCGTCTCCAGGCGCTGGAGCGTCGCGGGCACGTCGAGGATCGACTTGACCCCGGCGCACACCACGGTGATCCCGACCCGGGCGAGCAGCCGCAGGTCGGCGGACTCGTCCTGCGTCTCGCTCCACTCGCGGTGCACGCCGCCGAGCCCGCCCGTCGCGAACACCCGTATGCCGGCCGCGTCCGCCAGCCAGGCCGTCGCCGAGACCGTCGTCGCCCCCGTGGCCCCGGTCGCCAGTGCGGGGGCCAGGTCGCGGTGGCCCAGCTTCCGCACCGACGGGTCCTCGGCGATGCGGGTCAGGGCCGCCCCGTCGAGGCCGATCCTGGCTGTGCCGTCGATCACCGCGATCGTGGCGGGGACGGCGCCCCCGGCCCGTACGGACTCCTCCAGCTCCGCCGCCACGGCGAGGTTGCGCGGGCGCGGCAGGCCGTGGGCGATGAGCGTCGATTCCAGCGCGACGACGGGCCGGCCCTCGTGGAGCGCTTCCCGTACCTCTTCGGACACCTGTGTGGACATGTGTGGTTCCTTGGCGCGATCACCGGCCCCGCAAACCTCGTTGGCGACCTCCTGCCACACCCAGGGCCCCTGCGGAATCCGCGACGGGGCGCCGGACGAAAACGGCGACGACGGCCGCGACACCCCTGGGGCGCTGCGACGGAGGGCCGGTGCGGATTTCGTCGCCACCCTCGCCCCTCGGCGTCACCCCTGGTCGGAGCCGAAACGGAGGCTGTTCTTCCATCCGATCCCGGCCTCGGAGGGCCCTCGGAGCCCGGCTACAGTCACCGCCCATGACGACTCATGACCTGCCTTCCTTCGCCGTGCACATCCCCGACGCGGAGCTGGAGGCCGAGCCCCTCGACCCCGGCCAGATCGTCTCCGGCACGCCCGAGGTGACGGGCAAGGTGCTGTGGGAGTCGGCCGACGGCAAGCAGCTGCGCGGCATCTGGCAGATCACGCCGGGCGTCGTCACCGACACCGAGGCCAACGAGCTCTTCGTGGTGGTCTCCGGACGGGCGACCGTCGCCGTCGAGGGCGGCGACACGCTGGAGATCGGCCCCGGTGACGCGTGCGTGCTGCGGGAGGGCGACCGGACGACCTGGACCGTGCACGAGACCCTGCGCAAGGCGTACCACATCAGCCTCTGAGGACCCTCCGAACCCCCGGGGCGAGCCCCTGAACTCCGGGCGGGAGAGGGGAAGTCGGGAGTCTGGTAGGAAACCTTCCTGTCCGCTATCCTCCCGGGCAGCGGCTCGGCGCGGCGCCCCCTCCGAGGGGCGTGACGCGCTCAGCGAGAGCTCTGACCCGGCCGCCGAGCACCACCCCGCCGTGTGGCGCCCGAATCGCCACCCGGTCGGTCGCCCGTGTCCGTCCCCCGCGGCACGGGCGCCCCGGCCCGCACCCCGCGGCCGGTCCGTGGTGCCCCGCACCGGTGTCCAGCTCTCGCCGACCCCCAGGCCAGGGAGCCCAGGTATGCGCCCGTTCGCCTCCGCCCCACCCCGCCGCACCACCGACCGACTGCCCCTCGTCCTCGCCGCCGTGCTGCTGCTCGTCGGCGGACTCCTGCTCGCCCTCCCGGACCGGGCCGGAGCCGCTGCCGACACCCTGATCTCCCAGGGCAGGCCGGCCACGTCCTCCTCCGTCGAGGACTCCACCTTCGGCCCGGAGAAGGCCTTCGACGGCATCTCCACCACCCGCTGGGCCAGCACCGAGGGCGTCGACCCGCAATGGATCAAGGTCGACCTCGGCCCCTCGGCCACCGTCTCCCGCGTCAAGCTCGTCTGGGAGGTCGCCTACGCCAAGGCCTACCGCGTCGAGATCTCCGCCGACGGCACCACCTGGACCCGCCTCGCCACCGAGACCGCGGGCAACGGCGGCACGGACGACTGGACCGGGCTCACCGGCACCGGCCGCTACCTGCGCGTCTACGGGACCGCGCGCGGCACCTCGTACGGCTACTCGCTCTACACGGTGGAGGTCTACGGCACCACCCCCACCACGCCCCCGCCCACCGGCTCCTTCACCGTCGTCGCGGCCGGCGACATCGCCGCCCAGTGCACCGCCTCCAGCAGTTCCTGCGCCCACCCGAAGACCGCCGCGCTGGCCCAGCGGATCGCGCCGTCCTTCTACCTGACGATGGGTGACAACCAGTACGACGACGCCCGTCTCTCGGACTTCCGCAACTACTACGACAAGTCCTGGGGCGCCTTCAAGGCGCAGACCCGGCCCGTGCCCGGCAACCACGAGTCCTACGACCCGGCCGGCGCGTTCTCCGGCTACAAGTCGTACTTCGGCGCGATCGCCTACCCCCAGGGCAAGCCGTACTACAGCTACGACCAGGGCAACTGGCACTTCGTCGCCCTCGACTCCAACACCTTCGACGACGCCGCGCAGATCCAGTGGCTCAAGGACGACCTCGCGCGGAACACCAAGGGCTGCATAGCCGCCTACTTCCACCACCCGCTGTACTCCTCCGGCGGCCACGGCAACGACCCCGTCTCCAAGCCCGTCTGGCAGATCCTCTACGGCGCCAAGGCGGACCTCGTCCTCAACGGACACGACCACCACTACGAGCGCTTCGCCCCGCAGGACCCGAGCGGACGCGCCACCGCCGACGGCATCGTCGAGATCGTCGGCGGCATGGGCGGCGCCGAGCCCTACGACATCGAGACGGTCCAGCCGAACAGCCAGAAGCGGATCAGCGGAACGTACGGCGTCCTGAAGCTGGACCTCACCGACACCACCTACACCTGGCAGTACGTCGGCACCGACGACCAGGTCAAGGACTCCGGCCCGACCTACACCTGCCACTGATGTACCTCGCGACCACCGGTCGCCGCGACGCGCCGCCCCGCCCCACCGGGGCTCGGCGGCGCGTCCCCGGCACCGTCCTCGTCCTCGGCACGGTCAGCCTCGTCACCGACGTCTCCTCGGAGATGGTGACCGCCGTCCTGCCGCTCTACCTGGTCCTCGGACTCGGCCTCTCCCCGCTCCAGTTCGGCCTCCTGGACGGCCTCACCACCGGCGCCACCGCGCTCGTACGGCTCCTCGGCGGCGCCGGCGCCGACCGCGGCGGCCGCCACAAACAGGTCGCCGGACTCGGCTACGCCCTCTCCGCCTGCTCCCGGCTCGGCCTCCTCCTCGCCGGCGGGGCGACCGGCTGGATCGCCGGGGCCCTCGCCGCCGACCGGCTCGGCAAGGGCGTCCGCACCGCGCCCCGCGACGCGCTCATCACCCTGCACAGCCCGCCCGAGGACCTCGGCCGAGCCTTCGGCGCCCACCGGGCCATGGACACCACCGGCGCCCTCCTCGGACCCCTCGCCGCCTTCGCCCTGCTGTGGGCGACCGCCGAGACGTACGAGACGGTCTTCGCCGTCAGCTTCTGCGTCGGCGCGCTCGGCGTGCTGGTCTGGCTGCTCTTCGTCCCGGGACGGCCGCGGGGCCCCGGCCGACAGCAGGACCCCGGCCGGCCGTGCGACCCCGCCCGGCCGCGGGACGACCGGGACACGCGGCCGAAGGCCCCGGCGGCGCCACGCGCGCGTGGCGGGCTCCTCGCGGCCCCGCGCTCACCCGCGTACCGCCGGATCGTGCTCTGCGCCGCCCTCCTCGGCGCCGCCACCGTCGGCGACTCCTTCCTCTACCTGCTGCTCCAGCGGCGCCTCGACCTCGACGCCGCCTGGTTCCCGTTCCTGCCGCTCGGCGCGGCCGCCGTCTATCTGCTGCTCGCCGTCCCGGCGGGCCGCCTCGCCGACCGCCTCGGACGCCGACGGCCCCTCCTGTACGGACACGGGGCCCTGCTCCTCGCCTACGGACTGCTCCTCGCCCCCGTGCCCGGCGCGGCGGCCCTCGTGGGCGTCCTCGCCCTGCTCGGGGTCTTCTACGCCGCCACCGACGGCGTCCTGATGGCCCTCACCGGACCGTTCCTCACCGAGGGGCGGCAGGCCGGCGGCCTCGCGGTCGTCCAGACCGCGCAGGCGCTCGCCCGGCTGGGCGCCGCCGTCGCCTTCGGTGCCGTCTGGACGGCGAGCGGACCGGAGACGGCCCTCGTGGCGGCCTCCCTGGCCCTCGCGGCCGCCCTGGGCTGCGCCGCCCGTCTGCTGCCGCCCGGGCCGACCCGCGGAGGGAGCACGGCACGGCCGCCCCGAGGGGAGCACGACGTGAACGCCCCTGAAGGGAGCACGACATGAACGTCCCCGCCTCCACGCGCGCGCGTGTGGGAATCCTCGTCCTCGCCCTCCTGCTGCTCGGCGGCGGAGCCACCGCCTACACCCTCCGTGCCGCCTCCGGGCGGGCCGCCGCCACCGGGACCGCCGAAGCCGGCTTCACCCTCGACGGCGGCACCGGTGCGCTCTACCTCCGGGACACCGCGAGCGGGCGCGTCGCGCGCGTGGACCCGGCCGCGCCCGGCGGCCGGGTGGCGGGCGGACCCTCCTGCGACCGCTTCCACGCGGCCGGTTCCACCGCCCTCTGCCTCCAGCGGCGGCCGGGCGTACCGGCCCGCTCGTACGTCCTCGTGCTCGACGGCCGGCTCCGCGAGACCCGCCGCATCGCCCTGCCCGGCATCCCCAGCCGGGCGAGGGTCTCCGCCTCGGGACGCATGCTGTCCTGGACGATGTTCGCCACCGGCGACTCGTACGCGCGCTCGGCCTTCTCCACCCGCACCTCGATCCTCGACCTGCGCACCGGCTACCTGGTGAAGAACATCGAGCAGATCCCGCTCATCCTCGAAGGCCGCCGCCACCACGCCCCCGACGTCAACTACTGGGGCGTCACCTTCGCCGCCGACGACAACCGCTTCTACGCCACCGTCTCGACGGGCGGCCGCACCCACCTCGTCGAGGGCGACATGCGGAACTGGTCCGCCCGGACCCTGCGGGAGAACGTCGAATGCCCCTCGCTCTCCCCGGACGGGACCCGGATCGCCTTCAAGAAGCGGGTCTCCGACGGCCCGCGCGAGCCATGGCGGCTGTACGTGTACGACCTGCGCACCGGACGCGAGCACCCCGTCGCCGAGCGGCGCGGCATCGACGACCAGGCGCTGTGGACGGACCCGAGGACCCTCGCGTACGGATACGGGGGAGCGGTCTGGTCGGTGCCCGCCGACGGCACGGGCGCCCCGCGGCGACTGGCCGCCGGGGCCTCGTCCCCGGCGGTGCCGCGCTGAGACCGGAGCGGTCCGGTCAGACCTTCCGCAGGGCGCCCCGCAGCGCGAGCGCCGCCATCGGCAGCAGCAGGCAGGCGGCGATCGCGTTCAGCGGCCCGTAGCCCGCCTGCGAGACGATCAGGCCCGCCGCGAGGCCGCCGACCCCGGCGGCGGTGTTCATCACGAAGTCGGAGAGTCCCTGGACGGCGGCCCGCGCGGCCTGCGGCACCGAGTCGGTGAGCAGCGCCGAGCCGGACACCAGCCCCGCCGACCAGCCCAGGCCCAGGACGAAGAGGCCCAGCGCGGTCCGGCCGTGCGACGGCCCCGCCGTGCCCGCGACGAGCGCCGCCGTACCGATGAGACCGACCGCGAGCCCGATCACCGAGAGCCGGCCGAGGCGGTCGGACAGCCAGCCCATCAGCGGCGAGAAGGCGTACATCCCGGTGATGTGCCCGCTGATCACGAGCCCGATCAGCTGGATGTCCGCGCCGTGATGGGTGAGCGCCACCGGGGTCATCGACATGATCGACACCATGGCGGTGTGCGAGCCGGCGATGGTGACGAGGGCGATCCGGGCCCGCGGTGACTTGCGTACCGCGTCCATCCCGGCCCGCAGGGAGCGGCCCTCCTCCGCCTCGCCCGGCCCGGCGGCCGACAGCGCGCGGGCGGTGAGCAGCGGGTCCGGTCGCAGCAGCACGGCCACCACGGCCGCCGCGAGCACGAAGACGCCGGCGGCCCAGACGAACGGGCCGGCGGCGGCCGGGACGCCCAGGCCCGCGACGCTCTTCCCGGCGGGCGCGGCGACGTTCGGGCCGAGCACCGCGCCGATCGTGGTCGCCCACACCACCGTGGAGATGGCCCGGGCCCTGCGGTCCGGCTCGGCGAGGTCGGCGGCGGCGAAGCGGGCCGCCAGGTTCGCCGAGGACCCGGCGCCGAAGCCGACGAGACCGACGAGCAGCAGGGGGAAGTTCCCGAGGACCGCCCCGAGCACCACCACGCCGGCGCCGAGCGCCGCCAGCAGGTACGCGAGGACGAGTCCCGTCCGGCGCCCCCGCGAGGCCATCAGCGTGGCCAGCGGCATGGCGACCAGAGCCGAGCCGGCCACCGACGCCGTCGACGCGAGACCGGACAGCGCCTCGGTGCCGCTGACGTCCCTCGCCAGGACGGCGGCGAGGGCGAAGCCGATGGCGATGCCGAGGCCTCCCAGGATCTGGGTGGCGATCAGCGTGGCCTGAACGCGCCGGCGGAGCGCGGGCAGCTCGGCGGGGATGACGGGGGCGACGGGGGCGGATATCTCGTCGGGCACGGCAGCGTCAGGGGCACTGGGGGTGTGGGTCACTTACGTGAGTGTGCCAGCCGTCCCACCTGATGGGAACGCCCCCTTCTCCCTCCCGCCAAGACCGCCCGTGCTCAGAAGAGCGGCGCCGGCAGCACCCCCTCCAGGGCCAGCAGCTGCCGCTTCGTCTCCAGACCGCCGCCGAAGCCGCCGAGACCGCCGTCGCTCTCCACCACCCGGTGACAGGGCACCACGACCGGCAGCGGATTGGCGCCCATCGCCGCCCCGACCGCCTGCGCCGCGCCCGGCTGCCCCACGCGTCTCGCCAGCTCCCCGTACCCGACGACCGTGCCGTACGGAACGCCCGTCGCCAGCTCGCGCAGCACCTGCCGGTTGAAGCCGGTCGTCAGGCTCCAGTCCAGCGGCAGGTCGAGGCGGTCCGGCTCGCCCGCGAAGTACCGGTCGAGCCGGCGTATCGCCTCCGCCAGCCGTCCCGAGGCGCACTCCACCGGCTCCGCGCCGAGCTGCCCCGCCAGCCGGTCGAGCGTCCGCTCCCGCCGCGCCGCGTCGGCGTGGAACTCGACCCGCACGAGCCCCCGCCCGGTCGCGGCGAGGAAGAGCGGCCCGATGGCGCTCTCCACGACCGTCCACTCCACCGTGACGGCCCGCTCCCCGCCGCCCGGCCCCGCTGCCGCCCCCGTGTCGATGTCCATGCCGCCCACGGTACGACCCGCCACCGACAGCGGGCCCCGGAACCGTCACCGGCGACGAGGACGCGGTCCGGAACCGTCACCGGCACCGCGGCCCCGGCCCGTCACGGACAAGCCGGTCCGGAACGGTCGCGGACAACCCGGTCCGGAGCCGTCACCGAGATCACGGCCCGGTCTCGCTCCGGTCTCGCGAATGGAAATTCCCCGGTCACATGGTCGCCGGGCCCCCGGCGCGCCATAATCTCGCCCCGGTAGTACTACCCAGCGGTACCGACTGTTTTCGGACGACGTTGCACCAGGGGTGGAGGGCACACGCTCATGCAGGGCACGGTCGACGGATTCAGCTACGGGCTCGTCACGCCGGTGGCCGCCTTTCTCATGGCCTGCCTCGGCGGCGCCCTCGGCCTGAGGTGCACCACCAGATCGCTCCGGCACCACGACACCTTCAAAGCGGGCTGGCTCGCCCTCGGCGCCACCTCGATCGGCACCGGCATCTGGACGATGCACTTCATCGCCATGATGGGCTTCTCCGTCGCGCAGGCACCCATCGACTACGACCGCCCCATCACCTTCGCCAGCCTGGGCGTCGCCGTCCTCATGGTCGGCATCGGCATCTTCATCGTCGGCTACCGCGGGGCGACCGCCCTCACCCTGGTCACCGGCGGCACCATCACCGGCCTCGGCGTCGCCACCATGCACTACCTCGGCATGGCCGGTATGCGCTTCCAGGGCCGGATCGAGTACGACACGCTCACCGTCGCCCTCTCCGTGGTCATCGCCGTCGTGGCCGCCACCGCGGCCCTCTGGGCGGCAGTCTCCGTGCATGGATTTCTGGCCAGTCTCGGAGCGAGCCTGGTGATGGGCGTCGCCGTGAGTGGTATGCACTACACCGCCATGGCCGCCGTCAGCGTCCACCTGCACGGCACCGGGGCCCCCACCGGAGCCGGCGACCCCGCCACCTCGCTCCTCCTGCCCATGCTGATCGGCCCGGCGGTCTTCCTGATCCTGGCCGCCGTCGTCGTCATGTTCGACCCGCTGCTCGTGATGGGCGACCCGGACTGGCAGCGGCCCGCCGCCCGGACCCCGCACCGCCCCGGCGTGCCCGCGCCGCGCCACGTCCCGTCCTACTACGGCGAGCCCGCCAACTGGAACGCCCGCCCTGTCGGCCGCCCCGCCGGACGGGCCGCCGGGCGGGCCGCGCGCAGGGCCGTCCCGCGCGGCGGACACCGCTCCCAGGACTGGTGACGGGACGCCCGGCACCCGGGCGGTGAGCCGATCACCGCCCGACTGTCAGTGCCGGGTCGTACGGTGGTTGCATGCGGCCCGTTTCCAAGATCGAACGTTCGGTGGCGCCCTTCGAGGTCGTCAGTGAGTACCAGCCCAGCGGCGACCAGCCGACCGCCATCGCCGACCTCGAGCGGCGCATCCGCGCGGGCGAGAAGGACGTCGTGCTCCTCGGCGCCACCGGCACCGGCAAGTCGGCGACCACCGCCTGGATGATCGAGAAGCTCCAGCGCCCCACCCTGGTGATGGCGCCGAACAAGACGCTGGCCGCCCAGCTGGCGAACGAGTTCCGCGAGCTCCTGCCGAACAACGCCGTCGAGTACTTCGTCTCGTACTACGACTACTACCAGCCCGAGGCGTACGTCCCGCAGTCGGACACCTACATCGAGAAGGACTCCTCGATCAACGAGGAGGTGGAGCGGCTGCGCCACTCCGCGACGAACTCCCTGCTCACCCGCCGGGACGTCGTCGTGGTCGCCTCCGTCTCCTGCATCTACGGCCTCGGCACGCCCCAGGAGTACGTGGACCGGATGGTCCCGCTCAAGGTCGGCGAGGAGATCGACCGCGACCAGCTGCTGCGCCGCTTCGTCGACATCCAGTACACCCGGAACGACCTGGCGTTCACCCGCGGCACCTTCCGGGTGCGCGGCGACACCATCGAGATCTTCCCGGTGTACGAGGAGCTCGCCGTCCGCATCGAGATGTTCGGCGACGAGATCGAGGCCCTCTCCACCCTTCACCCGCTCACCGGCGAGGTCATCAGCGAGGACCGCGAGCTGTACGTCTTCCCCGCCAGCCACTACGTCGCCGGGCCCGAGCGCATGGAGCGGGCGATCAACGACATCGAGCGCGAGCTGGAGGGCCGCCTCGCCGAGCTGGACAAGCAGGGCAAGCACCTGGAGTCCCAGCGCCTGCGGATGCGCACCACGTACGACATCGAGATGATGCGGCAGATCGGCTCCTGCTCCGGCATCGAGAACTACTCGATGCACTTCGACGGCCGCGAGCCCGGCTCCGCGCCCAACACCCTCCTCGACTACTTCCCCGAGGACTTCCTCCTCGTCATCGACGAGTCGCACGTCACCGTGCCCCAGATCGGCGCCATGTACGAGGGCGACGCCTCCCGCAAGCGGACCCTGGTCGACCACGGCTTCCGGCTCCCCTCCGCCCTCGACAACCGCCCGCTGAAGTGGGAGGAGTTCCAGGAGCGGATCGGCCAGACCGTCTACCTCTCCGCGACCCCCGGCACCTACGAGCTCTCGCGCGGCGACGGCTTCGTCGAGCAGATCATCCGCCCCACCGGACTCGTCGACCCCGAGGTCGTCGTCAAGCCCACCGAGGGCCAGATCGACGACCTGGTCCACGAGATCCGGCTGCGCGCCGAGCGCGACGAGCGGGTCCTCGTCACCACCCTCACCAAGAAGATGGCCGAGGACCTCACCGACTACTTCCTGGAGCTCGGCATCCAGGTGCGCTACCTGCACAGCGACGTCGACACCCTGCGCCGCATCGAGCTGCTGCGCGAGCTGCGCGCCGGCGAGTACGACGTCCTCGTCGGCATCAACCTCCTCCGGGAGGGCCTCGACCTGCCCGAGGTGTCCCTGGTCGCCATCCTCGACGCCGACAAGCAGGGCTTCCTGCGCTCCGGGACCTCCCTCATCCAGACGATCGGCCGCGCCGCACGGAACGTGTCGGGCCAGGTCCACATGTACGCGGACCGGATCACCCCGGCGATGGAGCAGGCCATCGACGAGACCAACCGGCGCCGCGAGAAGCAGATCGCGTACAACACGGAGCGCGGCATCGACCCGCAGCCGCTCCGCAAGAAGATCAACGACATCGTCGCGACCATCGCGCGCGAGGAGATCGACACCGAGGAACTGCTCGGCACCGGCTACCGGCAGGCGAAGGAGGGCAAGGGTGCGAAGGCCCCCGTGCCCTCGCTCGCCGCGCACGGCCCCACGGGCAAGGCCAAGGGCAAGGGCGGCAAGGCCGGCTCCACCGTCGAGCTCGGAGACCGGCCCGCCACCGAACTGGCCGCGCTCATCGAGGAGATGACCGACCGCATGCGCGCCGCGGCGGCCGAGCTGCAGTTCGAGGTGGCGGCCCGGCTCCGCGACGAAGTGGGGGAGCTGAAGAAGGAGTTGCGCCAGATGAAGGAGGCGGGACTCGCCTGACCGGCGAGGGCGGACGGGCGGTCCGGTGTGTTGCAAGACCGACACAAAACCGGACCACCCCTCCGCGGTGTCGGTGCCGCTGCGTAGGGTGCTCGACAACCGCACGCACCAAACAGCGGGCGCGGGGAACGCTAACGAGAGGGGCAAACGCGTGTCGGTCAACATGACCAAGGGTCAGGCCATCAGCCTGGAGAAGAGGGGCGGGGGCAGCCTCACCCAGGTGCGGATGGGGCTCGGCTGGCAGGCCGCGCCGCGCCGCGGCCTCTTCGGCTCGCGCACCCGGGAGATCGACCTGGACGCCTCGGCCGTCCTCTTCGCCGAGAAGCAGCCGGTGGACGTGGTCTTCTTCCGCCACCTGGTCAGCGACGACGGCTCGGTCAAGCACACCGGCGACAACCTCGTCGGCGGCGCGGGCCAGGGCGGCGACGACGAGGCGATCCTCGTGGACCTGGAGCGGGTGCCGGTCCACATCGACCAGATCGTCTTCACGGTGAACTCCTTCACCGGCCAGACGTTCCAGGAGGTGCAGAACGCCTTCTGCCGGATCGTCGACGAGACGAACGGGCAGGAGCTCGCGCGCTACACCCTCGACGGTGGCGGCAACTACACCGCGCAGATCATGGCGAAGGTGCACCGGGTCGGCTCCGGCTGGCAGATGACGGCCCTGGGCAACCCGGCCAACGGGCGCACCTTCCAGGACCTGATGCCCGCGATCCTGCCGCACCTGTAGACGGGCCCGGCAGGGCACACCCACAGCTCCCGGAGGCGCGAGGCCGCCGGGAGCTGTCCGCATGATCCGCACGATCCGCACCTGGAAACACCGAGGGGACAGAGACGATGACGGCCGAGCTGGTCCGGGGGCAGAACCACCCCCTGCCCGAGACCCGACTGGAGATCCGGGTGTCGGCCGGTCATCCCGTCCTCGCCGCAGCCGCGCTCGGCGACGAGCAGGGCCGGGTCGCGGGCGCGGAGTGGATCGCCCACCCCGGCGCGCCCTCCCTGCCCGGTGTCGACGTGCCCGCGGGGGCCGCCGCCGACCATCGCCTCGCCGTCGATCTGGACGCCGTCCCCGGCGCCGTCCACCGCGTCTCGGTCCTCCTCGCGCTGACCGGCGGAGCCGTCCGCTTCGGAGCCCTCGCAGCTCCGTTCGTCGCCGTCACCGGCCCCGAGGGCACCGAGATCGCCAGCTACACCATCACCGGCCTCGACACGGAGTCCGCCGTCGTCGCCCTGGAGCTGTACCGCCGCCAGGGCGCCTGGAAGGTCCGCGCCATGGGCCAGGGGTACGCGGGCGGGCTCGCCGCCCTGCTCGCCGACCAGGGCCTGGAGCGCCCCGCGGACCTCGCCGCCACGATCCTGGCGACGGCGCCCCCGGCCCCCACCTCAGCGCCGACCACCTCCGTGCCGGCCGAGCCCGCGCCGGCCACCTCCGCGCCGACCGCCTCCGTGCCGGCCGAGCCCGCGTCCGCCGCCTTGCCCGCCGAGCCGTCGCCCGCCGCTTCGGCGCGCGTCCCCGAGCCGGAGCACGTACGCCACACGGCGCCGCCCACCGCCCCGGACCCGGCACCGGCGACCCCGGCGGCCGTCCCGGACCCGGCACCGACCCCGGTCACGGGCATCGGCGGGCCCATCGACTACTCCCACCCACGGCGCCGGACGGCCCCCGCCGCCGAGCCCGCCCCCGCCTCCGAGCCCCGGCAGGCCCCGCCCGTGCCGGTCGCCGGGGACGCCACGGGCTGGTCCATGGACGAGCGGCTCTACAACCAGGTGTGGGGCATGTTCGAGGACCTGGCCCGTACCGCCGCCGCCTACCGCAGCGCCTGCGACTTCGCGGAGTCCCGGCTCGACCGGGAGCTCGACGAGGCGCTCACCGACTACCGCGCCCGGGCCGGCGGCGCGAACGACGCCGCGCGGGCCGCCGCCCGCGCCCGGCGCGACGAGCTCGTGGAGCGCGCCCGGGAGGTCCTGGACCGGGACCTCGCCCAGCTCGCCGCCGAGTCCGAGGTCGTCGAGCCGGCGCTGCCCGCCGCCTACGCCCGCTGGGACAACCCCGTCTGGCACGCCTACCGCGTCCCGGCCGAGGAGCCGATGGCCGTCCGCCTCGGCGACCTCCACCTCCCCGAGCGCACCGATCTGCGGATCCCCATGCTCGTCCGGCTGCCGCTGGAGCGCGGTCTGTGGGTGGACTCCGGCCGGGGCCACTCCGAGGCGGCCGGGTTCCTCGACGAGGTCGAGCTGCGGCGGCTCGCCCTGGACTGCGCGGTGGCGCACGCGGCGCGGCTCCTCGCGGCGTACCCGGCCGGCGGCTTCACCGTCCATCTGATCGACCCGGCGGGCGCGGGCGCCGCGGCCCTCGCGCCCCTCGTGGAGACGGGGGCGGCCGCCCCGCCGGCCCGGGGAGCGGCCGGTGTCTCGGCGGTCCTGGAGCAGCTCACGGAGCGGGTCGACCTGCTTCAGATGGCGCTGCGGGGCGGGGCGGCCGACGCGCTGCCGCCCGGCCTGGACACGGCCCGACAGCTGCTGGTCGTGCACGACTTCCCGCACGGCTTCGACGACCGGGCGGTCACGCGGCTGCGGTACCTCGCGGACGAGGGCCCCTCGGTCGGCGTCCATCTGCTGATGGTCGCGGCCCGGGAGGACGCGGCCGCGTACGGGCCGCTGCTCGACCCGCTGTGGCGCTCGCTGCTGCGCCTCACCCCCGTGCCCGACGACCACCTGGCCGATCCGTGGGTCGGTCACGCCTGGTCGTACGAGCCGCCGCTCCTTCCTCCGGGCAGTGGGATCCTCCGTCAGGTCCTCGGGCAGGTGGCGGCCTCTCGCCATGGAAAGCAGATCTGACCTGGGCTTTTGATGGTCCTTTACCCTGCCCTTTACCTTCTCTTGGTCTTTCGGGTAGTCTTCTTGGTGCGGAGGGGAGTACTCCCCATTGCGCGGCGTACCCGTCAATACGGACGGATCGGCATCGATCCGGTCCCGGGGCGTCGGCCCGGCGGCTGTCCGCCGCCGGGTGGAAGAGACCTCCGGCAGCGACGACGCTGATCAGTAGCCGTACGACGCCGGAGGCGCAGTGGACGTTTCAATGACCCTGTGGGTGCTGACCATTCTCGGTCTGGTCGCCCTGATCGGTGCCGACTTCGTCATCGGGCGCAAGCCCCATGACGTCTCGGTCAAGGAAGCCGGAATCTGGACCGTCGTCTGGATCGTGCTCGCCGCGCTCTTCGGGCTCGGCCTGCTGCTCTTCGGCAACAGCCAGGCGTCCGGCGAGTTCTTCGCGGGCTACATCACCGAGAAGTCGCTCAGCGTCGACAACCTCTTCGTCTTCGTGCTGATCATGGCGAAGTTCTCGGTCCCCTCGCACCTCCAGCAGCGGGTGCTGCTCGTGGGCGTGCTGATCGCCCTGGTGCTCCGCGCGATCTTCATCGCCGCCGGCGCCGCGATCATCGCGAGCTTCTCCTGGGTCTTCTACATCTTCGGCGCGTTCCTGATCTACACGGCCTGGAAGCTCATCCAGGAGGCGCGCTCCGACGAGGACGAGGAGGACTGGGAGGAGAACCGCCTCCTCAAGACCGTCGAGAAGAAGTTCGGCGTCGCCGACCGCTACCACGGCACCAAGCTCTTCATCCGCAACAACGGCAAGCGGGTGCTGACGCCGCTGATGGTCGTCATGCTCGCCATCGGCACCACCGACATCCTCTTCGCCCTCGACTCCATCCCGGCGATCTTCGGCCTGACCCAGGACCCGTACATCGTCTTCACGGCCAACGCCTTCGCCCTCATGGGTCTGCGGCAGCTGTACTTCCTCATCGGCGGCCTGCTCAAGAAGCTGGTTCACCTGAGCTACGGCCTGTCGGTGATCCTCGGGTTCATCGGAGTCAAGCTCGTGCTGCACGCCCTGCACGAGTCCGGGGTGCACGTCCCCGAGATCTCCATCCCGTTCTCGCTCGCGGTCATCGGCGGTGTCCTGGTCGTCACCACCATCACCAGCCTGATCGCCTCGAAGAAGCAGGCCCGGCGTGCCGAGGCCGAGGCTCCGGCCGACGCCGAGGACACCCCGAAGGACAGCGTCGAGGCCTGACGCCCCTCCCGCACACATCGACGGCCGACCGGGACCACCCCGGTCGGCCGTCGCCGTCTCGTACCGCCCGGACGGATCAGACCGCTGCGGGCTCGGGCGCCGGACGACCGGCACGGCCCGGGAGGGTCTCCGGGAGGAGGGCGAAGCAGCCGAGGCTCAGGAGTGCGACCAGCGTCAGGTACGCCGCGACGCCCCAGGGCGGGCCGGAGCCGCCGTCGGAGAGGGTGGTGGCGACGACGGGCGTCAGCGCCCCGCCCAGGACCCCCGCCAGGTTGTACCCGACGGCCGCGCCGGTGCAGCGCACGCGGGGCTCGTACAGCTCCGGGAGGTACGCGGCGATCACCGCGAACATGGTGATGAAGGCCAGCAGCGAGCCCAGGAACCCGAGGAACATCAGCAGCGGCCGCGCCGTGTGCAGCAGCGCCACCATCGGGAACATCCAGAGCGCCGAGGCCGCACACCCCGCCAGGCAGAGCGGCCGGCGGCCCCAGCGGTCGCCGAGCAGGGCCACGAACGGGGTGACCGCGCCCATGACCGCCACCGCCGCCATGACACAGCCCAGCATCACCGTGCTGCTCACCCCGAGCCGCTCGGTGCCGTAGGCCAGCGCCCAGGTGGAGACCGTGTAGAAGACGGCGTACCCGACCGCGAGCGCCCCGGCCGTCAGCAGCACGAGCCGCCAGTGGTCGCGGACGACCTCCGTCAGCGGGGCGCCCGCGCGCCGCCCGGACGCGGACAGCTCCTCGAACTGCGGGGTCTCCGCGAGCGAGGAGCGCAGCAGCAGGCCGCCGGCCGCGAGCAGCCCCGCCGCCCAGAACGGCACCCGCCAGCCCCAGGCGCGGAACTCCGCGTCGCTCAGCCCGGCGGTGAGCGCCAGCATCACCCCGTTCGCCAGGAGGAAGCCGATCGCCGGTCCGACCTGCGGGAAGCTCGACCACAGCGCGCGCCGGTGCTCGGGGGCGTGCTCGGCGGTGAGCAGGACCGCCCCGCCCCACTCGCCGCCCAGGCCGAGACCCTGCAGGAAGCGGAGGGTGAGCAGCAGTGCCGGGGCGGCGATGCCGAGCGTCGCGTACGTGGGGACGCAGCCGACCGCGACCGTGGCGCAGCCCGTCAGGAGCAGTGAGACGAAGAGGACCGGCCGCCGACCGTACCGGTCGCCGACGTGCCCGAAGAGCACCGAGCCGAGGGGGCGGGCGAGGAAACCGGCGGCGAAGGTGCCGAAGGCGGCCAGGGTCCCCGCCAGGGGCGAGAAGGTGGGGAAGAAGAGCGGCCCCAGGACGAGGGCGGCGGCGGTCCCGTAGACGAAGAAGTCGAAGAACTCGATGGCGGTGCCGACGAGCGAGGCGGCGGCGAGCCGGCCCATCGAGGGCGGCCGGGGCGGCGACGGAGGGTGACTTTGGCGCATGTCGCGCCAACTACCCCGCCGCCGCCCGGGTTACGGGGGCGTACGGAGGTGCGCAGCTCGGGGGCCGCGCGCCCGGCGTCACCAGCCGCGCTCGCGCCACTCCGGGAGGTGCGGGCGCTCGTCACCGAGCGTGGTGTCCCGGCCGTGGCCGGGGTAGACCCAGGACTCGTCGGGCAGGACCGCGAAGAGCTTGGTCTCCACGTCGTGGATCAGGCTCGCGAAGGCCTCCGGGTCCTTCCAGGTGTTGCCCACGCCGCCCGGGAAGAGGCAGTCGCCGGTGAAGACGTGGGGGTGGCCGTGCGGATCGTCGTAGATCAGGGCGATCGACCCCGGGGTGTGCCCGACCAGGCGGCGCGCGGTCAGCTCGACCCTGCCCACCCGGATCGTGTCGCCGTCCTCCACCAGCTCGTCGGTCCCGACCGGGATGCCCTCCGCGTCGTACGCGCCCGCGTAGGTCCGGGCGCCGGTCGCGGCGACGACCTCTTCCAGGGCCTGCCAGTGGTCGCCGTGCCGGTGGGTGGTGACGACGGCGGAGATGCCGTCGTCACCGATCAGCGTGAGCAGCGTCGAGGGCTCGTTGGCCGCGTCGATCAGCAGCTGCTCGCCGGTCGCCCGGCAGCGCAGCAGATACGCGTTGTTGTCCATCGGGCCGACCGCGACCTTCGAGATCATCAGGTCCGTCAGCTCGTGCACGTCCGCCGCGCCGCCGACCTTCACCACTCCGCTGTACGTCATGGCCTCAGACTAGCTCCGGCGACCGACAACGGCGGCTACAGCGGGGGAAGCTCCGGCAGGGGGCCGCCCTCGGTCTTCAGGGCGGAGCCGTCGCGGCGGCCGGCGAGCCAGCCGAGGAGCTCGGGGGAGGGGCCGCTCACGGTCACCTCGGTGCCCTCCGCGGAACCGGTGGTCCACGCGCCCGTGCCGTCCGTGGCCAGGACCCGGGTCGGCGGGACGGAGGCGTTGCCCGTGAACCGCTCCGCCAGGAAGTCGATCTCCCGCAGGACGAACTCCTCCGGCAGGTCCTCCAGCTCGTAGCCGACGCCCAGGTCGACGTGGTGCAGGGCCACCTCCACCCAGCGGCGGAAGGGGATCCGGGAGGCGCTGTCGGTGACGCCGTTGCGGAGCTCGACCGTGCGGCTCCAGTCGGCGGGCTCGGCGCCGACCTCCTGGAAGCGCTCGCCGGTCGCGAGCAGGTCGGCGAGGTGGACGTCGAGCGGGCGGGCGGAGTCGCGCTCGATGTCGGCGTCGCGGGTCGCGGCGTCCGCGTACATGGGTCGGCCCTGGAGGACGTTGACCAGAGCGTCGGCGTTACGGGCGACGTGGGCGAGCACGTGGCCGCGGGTCCAGCCGGGAAGCCGTGACGGCTCGGCCGTCGCGGCGTTGTCCCATGAGGCGACGTCGGCGATCAGCCGGTCGGTCGCGTCACGTACGGAGGCAAGGTCGAGTTCGTGGTCGATCATGGCGCCGACCTTAGGGGGTGCCGTACCGGTCCGGCCAGATCGGCGAGCGCCCGGCACCCCGGCGCCGCCACTCGTTCGGGTGAAGCGGTCTCCACGCGACCGGAAATCGAATGTGCGTGCTATAGGCTCGATGGAAGCATCCGGCATCCTTGGTTGTTGGGTGTGTCAGGCACATCCGCTCTCTCAAGAAAGGTGCGGACCGGCGTGGCCGACCGTCTCATCGTCCGTGGCGCTCGCGAGCACAACCTCAAGAACGTCTCGCTCGACCTCCCGCGTGACTCCCTCATCGTCTTCACCGGGCTCTCGGGGTCGGGCAAGTCCTCCCTCGCGTTCGACACGATCTTCGCCGAGGGGCAGCGCCGGTACGTCGAGTCGCTCTCCTCGTACGCCCGGCAGTTCCTCGGCCAGATGGACAAGCCGGACGTCGACTTCATCGAAGGTCTCTCGCCCGCCGTCTCCATCGACCAGAAGTCGACCTCGCGCAACCCGCGCTCGACGGTCGGCACCATCACGGAGGTCTACGACTACCTCCGCCTGCTCTTCGCGCGCATCGGCAAGCCCCACTGTCCCGAGTGCCGCCGGCCCATCTCCCGCCAGTCGCCGCAGGCCATCGTCGACAGGGTCCTGGAGCTCCCCGAGGGCAGCCGCTTCCAGGTGCTGTCCCCGCTCGTGCGCGAGCGCAAGGGCGAGTTCGTCGACCTCTTCGCCGACCTCCAGACCAAGGGCTACAGCCGCGCCCGCGTCGACGGCGTGACCGTGCAGCTCACCGAGCCGCCGACGCTGAAGAAGCAGGAGAAGCACACGATCGAGGTGGTCGTCGACCGCCTCACCGTGAAGGACAGCGCCAAGCGCCGGCTCACCGACTCCGTCGAGACCGCCCTCGGACTCTCCGGCGGCATGGTCGTGCTCGACTTCGTCGACCTCCCCGAGGACGACCCCGAGCGCGAGAAGATGTACTCGGAGCACCTCTACTGCCCGTACGACGACCTCTCCTTCGAGGAACTGGAGCCGCGCTCCTTCTCCTTCAACTCGCCCTTCGGCGCCTGCCCCGACTGCACCGGCATCGGCACCCGCATGGAGGTCGACCCCGAGCTGGTCGTCCCCGACGAGGAGAAGTCCCTCGACGAGGGCGCCATCCACCCCTGGTCGCACGGCCACACCAAGGAGTACTTCGGCCGGATGATCGACGGGCTCTCGCAGGCCCTCGGCTTCCGCACCGACATCCCCTACGCGGGCCTCCCGCAGAGGGCCAAGAAGGCCCTCATGTACGGCCACAAGACCCAGATCGAGGTCCGCTACCGCAACCGGTACGGGCGCGAGCGCGCCTGGACCACCCCCGCCTTCGAAGGCGCCGTCTCCTTCGTGAAGCGGCGCCACGGCGAGGCCGAGAGCGACTCCAGCCGCGAGCGCTTCGAGGGCTACATGCGCGAGGTGCCCTGCCCCACCTGTGAGGGCACCCGCCTCAAGCCGATCGTCCTCGCGGTCACGGTCATGGAGAAGTCCATCGCCGAGGTCTCCGCGATGTCCATCAGCGACTGCGCCGAGTTCCTCTCCCGGCTCACGCTCAACGCCCGCGACAAGAAGATCGCCGAGCGGGTCCTCAAGGAGGTCAACGAGCGGCTGCGCTTCCTCGTCGACGTCGGCCTCGACTACCTCTCGCTCAACCGGGCGGCGGGCACGCTCTCCGGCGGAGAGGCCCAGCGCATCCGGCTCGCCACCCAGATCGGCTCCGGCCTGGTCGGCGTGCTGTACGTGCTCGACGAGCCGTCCATCGGCCTCCACCAGCGCGACAACCACCGGCTCATCGAGACCCTGGTCCGGCTCCGGGACATGGGCAACACGCTCATCGTCGTCGAGCACGACGAGGACACCATCAAGGTCGCCGACTGGGTCGTCGACATCGGCCCCGGCGCCGGCGAGCACGGCGGCAAGGTCGTCCACTCCGGCTCCCTGAAGGAGCTCCTCGCCAACGAGGAGTCGATGACCGGGCAGTACCTGTCCGGCCGCCGGGCGATCGCCACCCCGGACGTCCGCAGGCCGGTGGACCCCGCGCGCAGCCTCACCGTGCACGGGGCGAAGGAGAACAACCTGCGGGACATCGACGTCTCCTTCCCGCTGGGCGTCCTCACCGCCGTCACCGGCGTCTCCGGCTCCGGCAAGTCGACCCTGGTCAACGACATCCTCTACACCCACCTGGCGCGCGAGCTGAACGGCGCCAAGTCGGTGCCCGGACGGCACACGCGCGTGGACGGCGACGACCTCGTCGACAAGGTCGTGCACGTCGACCAGTCCCCGATCGGCCGCACCCCCCGGTCGAACCCGGCGACGTACACCGGCGTCTTCGACCACGTCCGCAAGCTCTTCGCCGAGACGATGGAGGCCAAGGTCCGGGGCTACCTGCCCGGCCGCTTCTCCTTCAACGTCAAGGGCGGCCGCTGCGAGAACTGCTCCGGCGACGGCACGATCAAGATCGAGATGAACTTCCTCCCGGACGTCTACGTCCCGTGCGAGGTCTGCCACGGCGACCGGTACAACCGGGAGACGCTGGAGGTCCACTACAAGGGCAAGTCCATCGCCGAGGTCCTGAACATGCCGATCGAGGAGGCCCTGGACTTCTTCGAGGCCGTCCCGACCATCGCGCGCCACCTGCGCACGCTCAACGAGGTCGGCCTCGGGTACGTCCGCCTCGGCCAGTCCGCGCCGACGCTCTCCGGCGGCGAGGCGCAGCGCGTCAAGCTCGCCTCCGAGCTCCAGAAGCGCTCGACGGGCCGCACGGTGTACGTGCTCGACGAGCCCACCACCGGTCTCCACTTCGAGGACATCTCGAAGCTGATCAAGGTCCTGTCCAACCTGGTCGACAAGGGCAACTCGGTGATCGTCATCGAGCACAACCTCGATGTCATCAAGACCGCCGACTGGGTCGTCGACATGGGCCCCGAAGGCGGCAGCGGCGGCGGTCTGGTGGTCGCCGAGGGCACGCCGGAGGAGGTCGCCTCGGTCCCCGAGAGCCACACCGGCAAGTTCCTCCGCGAGATCCTCGGCGCCGACCGGATCAGCGACGCCGGCGGGAAGATCCCCGCGGCCCGCGGGGCGAAGAAGACGGCGGCGAAGAAGGCCCCCGCGAAGAAGGCGGCCGCCAAGAAGACGACGGCCCGCACCCGCAAGGCGTGACGGCCGACCGGACGTGACAGGAGGCGGGACCCCGGCCCGGGGCCCCGCCTCTCACGTCGGCCCGGGTGCCAGGCCCCGGCGTCGGGCCCCCGCGTCGGGCTCCGGAAGGCCGCCGGTATCGTCGGTTCGGTCACCCCTGGGGTGTCTTTGTCCCCGATCTCACCGTGGAGCGCTCATGTCCGGCCAGTCCAGCCGCCGCACCGTACTGAAAGGCGCGGCACTCGCCGGAGCCGCCGGGCTGGGAGTCGCCGCCTGCTCCACCGAGTCCAAGCTCGGCCACGCCCAGGTCCCGACCCCGACCGCGCCGGTCCCGCTCGGCGCCCCGGACGAGGTGCCGGTCGGCGGTTCCAGGCTCTACCGCGAGCAGCGGCTCGTCGTGAGCTGCCCGGCCAAGGGCCGGTACAAGGCCTTCAGCGCCCAGTGCACCCACGCCGGCTGCGTCCTCGACAAGGTCGAGGAGAACGAGGGCCACTGCCCCTGCCACGGCAGCCGCTTCGACGTCACGACCGGCAAGGCGGTCCAAGGGCCCGCCACCGTCCCGCTCCCCGAGGTCCCGATCCGCGTCGAGGACGGCAAGCTGGTGGCCGGCCCCGAGGCGCCCCGGGCCTGAGCGGCCCGGAACCCCACGGCCTCACTCCCAGTCCCAGTCGATCCCCAGGATCCCCGGGCGCACCCCCTGCTCCACGAGGTGCACCGTGCGGTGCCGGCCGCTCAGGGTCAGCTCCGCACGGCCGCCGCGCGGCGCACCCGCCGAGGCCTGCGCGAACCTCCGGCACCGCACCGGAAGCGCCGCCTCGTCGAAGCGGACCTGGAGCACGTACTGCCCGCCCGCGAAGCTGAAACCGCGCACGTACTCCCCGCTCGGACCCGCCGTACCGTCCTCGAAGCCGTACGAGAACGGATACGTGTCCCCGGCCCGCAGCCGCACGTCGAAGAGCAGCTCCGCGACCACCACGCCCGTGCCGGCGTGCCACCGCACCCGCCCCGTCCGGCAGTTCTCCACCGCCCGCACCACCACCCGGGACGGGTCGCAGCCGGGATCGCCGTGGTGGATGGCGAGATAGCGGTCCACGCCGTCCCGGTGCGCCCGCGCCACGTGCTGCGACTCGCGCCCCACCAGCTCCCGCCCCGCCCCGATCCGTACCCGCTCGTGGTGCCCCACCGTGTGCAGCCCGCCGTCCGCCGGGGACTCCAGATCCGCGAGCAGCTCCTCGACCGAACCCGAAGCCTCCACCAACGAGCGGTACGAGCGGGCCGCCGGGCGCGCCACCTCGGAGCGGGCGGCCGCGTCCTCCGTCAGGAGCCGCAGCAGCGAGTTCCCGGGCAGCCGGAGCACCTCCTCCAGGGCCCGGACGGCCTTCAGGGACTCCGGCCGCTGCGGACGGCGGGCGCCCTGCTGCCAGTAGCTCAGACTCGTCACCCCGACCCTGACGCCCCGGTGCGCGAGATGGTGCTGGACCCGCTGGAGCGGCAGCCCGCGCACGGCCAGCGCGGTGCGCAGCGCCAGATGGAAGGGACCGGTGTGCAGCAGCTGCACCAGATCCGCCTCGGTGTGGCTCACGAGGACTCCTCGGTGAACATTCACGACGGGGGCACGGACCGTCGCGCCGCGAGGGGCGGACGGGCAGGTGGGCCGGGGGTTTCCGTTCACACCCCGGTCGCACCGTTCACGGTCCGATGTCATCCCGCATTGAAGCGTGTTGACCCGGCCCGGACAACGGCCGATGCTCCTGACCAGCGTCCGGACGCGCTCCTCCACCCCCTCATCCCCAGCTCCTGGGAGGAACGCGATGCGCAGAAGAAAGCCGAACCTCGCGGCACTCGCCGCAGCCGCCCTCTTCCTCGTCCCCGCCGCCCCGGCCTCCGCCGCCCCCACCGGCGAGGACGTCCCGGCCCTCGCCTCCAAGCGCCTGAACATCACCATGCAGGCCCAGCAGAAGACCAACTGGTGCTGGGCGGCGAGCGGCAACACCATCGCCACCTGGTACGGCCGGAACTACAGCCAGAACCAGTTCTGCAACGCCGCCTTCGACCGGCAGCAGGGCTACGACTGCCCCAACTGGCAGGCCACGCTCGCCGACGTCCGGACCGGACTGGGCTGGGCCGGCATCAACCCCGGCTCGTACGTCGACGGCTGGCTGCGCTACTCCACCCTCCAGACCGAGATCAACGCCGGCCGGCCCGTCGAGACCAGGATCCAGTGGTCGAGCGGCGGCGGCCACATGCACGTGATCCACGGCTACGACGACGCGAACAGCTGGGTCTACTGGGGCGACCCCTGGCCCTCCAGCAACCGCTACAACTGGGCCTCGCACGCCTGGTACGTGAACAACGGCTCGTTCTCCTGGACCCACTCGCTCTACCGGATCGGGGCGTGACGACCATGAACACACGTGCCATGGGAGCGGGGCTCCTCGCCACCACCGCCCTCGTCCTCCTCGGGGCGCTTCCCGCGGCCGCCGAGGAGCTGCCGTCCGCGCCGACCCCCGAACAGGCCGCCTCCGCGCCGGGGACCCTGGAGACCCTGTCCCGGTTCTTCGCCCGCGACGGGGCCCTCGCCCGCACGGCGGCCGCGCCGCGCGTCGAGGGCGCCTCCGTCCCCGTGCGGTTCCTCTCCCCGGACTTCGTCGCCGGGAAGCCCGGGGCACCCGTCGCCCGCGTCGAGTTCCGCGCCAGCCGGGCCGTGGCCTCCGACGGGCAGAAGGCGTCGCTGTGGACGGTCGAGCAGGCGGGCGGCTGGCAGGTGGTGAACATCGCCACCGGTGACGACGAGATCCGGTACGCGGAGATGGGCCACGGCGGTCTCGTCTTCCGCGAGCCGCAGATCGACGCGTGGTACGTCCAGAAGGGCGCGAAGGTGCTGCCGCTGGACGAGGACGCGGTACGGGCCGTGGGCCGGAACGGGACGAGCCTCGCGGGCTACCGGGAGCGGGTCGTGCGGGCGTACGGCGACAAGCTGCCGGGGTCGTCGTACGCGCGGAAGGGGGCGGCGGGGGGTTACGACGCGCCCGCGCCCGCGTCCAGGCCGTCGTCGACCGTCGCGGCGGTGGGCGCGGGAGCGGGGGTGGTCCTCGCGCTGACGGCGTGGGCGACGACACGTGGCCGCCGAGCGGGACGCCGCGCCTGAGCCGCCCTCGCCTTCCCCGTTGTGGGCATGCGTTCCGCCGGGGCGGAACGGGTGGGCACAACGGGACGGCGCCCTTGCCGGCGCCAGAGGCTCCTGGGACTCGTCCCGCTGGGGTACGCGGACG